>CAMEHL010000043.1 GCA_945917475.1 uncultured Clostridia bacterium
AACGTTGCCGCCGCGCGCCTTTTTATTATTTCCCGTATCGGGGACTATTTTCTCGTCCATACATATCCTTTATAAGTTTGCCGTAAATACGTCGCCGCATAACCTACATTTGAAAGCGTAGCCGCGACGACCTGTTTATCGCCCGCCGACCAGCCGTCCGTCCGTTCGAAAACCGCTCTGGCGAGACCCGTTCCGTCGAACGCGTACCCGCCTATTTCAATAATCGTTTCGGGAATACGTATTTCCGCGATTTCACTGCCCCGAAAAGCCTGCGGGAGAATACGAGTAACCGCTTTCCCGTTCCGTTCGGCAGGAATACCGACGACGTTATATTTGCCGCTTTCTATCCCCGATACGGCGTAAGTTTCGCCGTCCGGACAAACCAAAAAAACAAGAAAACCGCTTCCGTCTTCCGTTACGTCCGCCGTCTCGCCGTTTCCGCTTTCTCCGAAGGAAGGATAACCGCTTTCATCGCTGCCCGTAACGCCTTTTTCGGTTTCCGCGCCGCTCTCTCCGACGGTTTCCGCGTTCCGTCCGCCGTTTATCGCGGACGTTTCAGTCGTTCCTAAACCGTCGTCCGTGGTTAACTCGTTTGAGTTACACCCCACAAAAGACGCTGACAAACAAAGAAAAAACGCGATTAAAAGGGCAATAAGTTTTTTCATTTGAGTTACCGACGGTAAAATCCGTTTATCGGGCGTTACCGTTTGTTAAAGTTATCTTTAAGCGAAACTATTTCGCTGACGACGGTTTTGCCGTTCACGCCGAGTTTTTTAAAGTAGCCCGTTCTTATTAACTGATACGGTCTGTCGTCCGCGTTTTCCATAACGTACGGCTCAACTTTGCCGTGATAAACGGTAACGCTGTTTTCGTTCATACGCTCGGAAAAGTCCTGACCGGGATATTCTTCGTCTTTTAAGAGATACCCGTATTTTCTTATTTCCACGTCTACGGCGTCCGCCGCGTTCACCCATTGAATAGTCCCTTTCACTTTCAGTCCCGAAGTGTCGTTTCCGCTTCTCGATTCGGGGAGATAAGAGCAAAGCAATTCGGTAACGTTGCCGTCTTTATCGGTAACCACGTCGTCGCAACGCACGATATACGCCGATTTGAGCCTTACCGCGCCGCCCTTTTTAAGCCTGAAATATTTGGGCGGCGGCGCGAGCGAAAAGTCGTCCGCGTCGATAAAAAGGTGCTTGGAGAATTTTATTTTACGAGTCTTTTTCTCTTCGTCGTTAGGATTGACGTCGAATTCCGTTTCTTCCGTAATGCCGTCGGGATAATTCGTTATCGTGAGTTTAAGCGGATTAAGTACGCCCATAGCGCGTTCCGCGTGAACGTTGAGATATTCTCTCACGCACGCTTCGAGATAAGAAATCTGGACTTCGGAATTTGCTTTCGCCACGCCTATTCTCGCGCAGAAATCTTTAAGCGCTTCGGCAGGCACGCCGCGGTTTCTTATGCCCGTAAGCGTAGGCATTCTCGGGTCGTCCCACCCGTCCACCTTGCCGTCTTCTATGAGTTTTTTAAGGTAACGCTTGCTCATTACGAGATTGGTAACCGAAAGCCGCGCGAACTCTATCTGGCGGGGTTTGGGATTAAAGCCGAGCGTTATCCCCACCCAGTCGTAAAGCGGTCTGTGGTCTTCGAATTCGAGAGTGCAGAGCGAGTGAGTTACGCCTTGCAGGTAATCGCATATAGGATGCGCGAAGTCGTACATAGGATAAATACACCATTTATCGCCCGTGCGGTAATGCGTTTCGCGAAGAATTCTGTAAATGACGGGGTCGCGCATATTGATGTTTGGCGACGCCATATCTATTTTCGCGCGGAGACATTTAGAACCGTCCGCATATTTTCCCGCCCTCATTTCGCGGAACAGCGTAAGGTTTTCTTCAACGCTTCTGTTACGGTAAGGGCTTTCCTTTCCCGCCTGAGTAAGAGTGCCGCGGTTTAATGAAATTTCTTCGGGCGACATATCGCACACGAACGCGTTGCCGAGCATTATTTCCTTTTCGGCGAAGTTATAGATATCTTCGTAAAAATCCGAAGCGTGAGTAACCTTATCGTATTTAAAGCCGAGCCACTCTATGTCTTTTTTGATTGCTTCTTCGTATTCTTCTTTTTCCTTGCTGGGGTTGGTGTCGTCTAAAAACAGGTTGCATCTGCCGTTATACTTTTCCTTCACGCCGAAGTTAAGGCACAAAGATTTAGCGTGCCCTATATGCAGATACCCGTTAGGTTCGGGCGGAAAACGCGTCTGAATCGCGCTCACTTTTCCGCTTTCTATTTCTTCGTTGATAATCTGTTCTATAAAATTAGTCGCTTCCATAAAAATCCGCCTAGTTTTTTTAACGGTAATCTTATTTTATCACGAATAACGGAAAAATAAAAGCGAATACCCTTATTATTTAGTAATAATTTAGTTTTTTGGGGGAAATAATCGCTTTCCGCGCGCCGTTCGCTTGACTAAATTTCGGTTATGGTTTACAATATTTTCATATACGCCGCTATAAAGTCGGCGAAAACTTTTTCAAGGAACGTTATCTATGGAAGAAAAACAGACCGTAACTATGGACAAAATCGTAAACCTTTGCAAAGGCAGGGGCTTCTTATTCCCCGGGAGCGAGATTTACGGCGGACTCGCCAACTCTTGGGACTACGGTCCGCTCGGCGTGGAATTTAAAAACAACGTCAAAAAAGCCTGGTGGAAACGCTTCGTGCAGGAAAACCGCTACAACGTGGGGCTCGATTCCGCTATCATAATGAACCCCGAAACCTGGGTGGCTTCGGGACACGTAGGCGGCTTTTCCGACCCGCTTATGGACTGTAAACATTGCAAAACCCGCCACAGAGCGGATAAACTCATAGAAGATTACGCATTTAAAAACGGAACGGACGATAATCCCGCCGGCTGGACTTTCGAGCAGATGTCGCAGTTCATTAAAGACAAGGGCATAGAATGCCCCGAATGCGGCTCGAAAGAATTTACCGATATCAAAAAGTTCAACCTTATGTTCAAGACCTTTATCGGCGTTACGGAAGACTCCGCGTCCACCGCGTATCTCCGCCCCGAAACGGCGCAGGGCATTTTCGTGAACTTTCCCAACGTTCAGCGCGCGTCGAGAAGAAAAATTCCGTTCGGAATAGGTCAGATAGGCAAATCGTTCAGAAACGAAATCACGCCCGGAAACTTTATCTTCCGCATACGCGAATTCGAACAGATGGAACTCGAATTTTTCTGCAAGCCCGGCACGGATTTGGAGTGGTTTAAATACTGGAAAGATTACTGCCACAAATTCCTGCTCGATTTGGGTAGGAAAAACGAAAAACTGAGACTGCGCGACCACGACAAAGAAGAACTCTGTTTCTATTCTAAGGCTACGACCGACTTCGAATATCTCTTCCCGTTCGGGTGGGGCGAACTCTGGGGCGTTGCCGACAGAACGGATTACGACCTTTCTCAACACGCCAAACACAGCGGAAAGGATTTGTCTTATTTCGACCAGGAAACGGGCGAACGCTATATCCCCTACGTTATCGAGCCGTCGCTCGGCGCGGACAGAGTCGCGCTTGCGTTCCTTTGCGACGCGTACGACGAAGAACAGATTGCCGAAGGCGATACCAGAACGGTGTTAAGACTGCACCCCTTCCTTGCGCCTTTCAAGGCTGCGGTTCTCCCCCTTTCTAAAAAACTCGGCGAAAAGGCAGGCGCGATTTACGACGAACTTTCAAAACACTTCAACGTCGATTACGACGAAGCGGGCTCAATCGGCAAACGTTACCGCCGTCAGGACGAAGTGGGAACGCCGCTCTGCATAACTTATGACTTCGAATCCGAAAACGACGGCTGCGTAACCGTGAGAGACAGAGACACTATGCAGCAAGTCCGTATCCCCGTCGGCGATCTCGTCGAATATATTCAAGACAAAATCAGGTTTTAAGGAACGGTTTGCGCGCGATATTATTAAAGTTTATCGGCGCGGCTAAACTGTTTAATATGTTTTATCGCTACGCGCGGCGGACTTTGTGTCCGCCGCGCGCTTTTTCCCGCTTTTTTCGTTTTACAATTTAAACGCGGGCGTTTCGTCGTTCTCCGTATCATTTTATGAGTTCTACGCATAATTATGGTATATGTCTACGGTTATTCTTACGGGCGGCGGAACGGCAGGTCATTGCACGCCCAACCTTGCGCTTATACCCTATCTCCGCAACGATTTCGAGAAAATCTTTTATATCGGGAGCGAAAACGGAATAGAAAAGAAACTCGCAGAGAACGCGGGACTTGAATATTACGGCGTTCCTTGCGCCAAGTTGTCGCGAAGTTTTACGCCTGAAAATTTCGCTATTCCTTTCAAGGTATTCTCGGGCGTAAGGAAAGCGGGCGCGATTCTCGACCGCTTAAGACCGGACGTCGTGTTTTCAAAAGGCGGGTACGTCGCCCTGCCCGTAGTTATCGCCGCTAAAAAAAGGAAGATACCCGTAGTTGCGCACGAAAGCGATTATTCCCCGGGACTTGCAAACAGAATATCCGCAAGATACTGCAAAAAAGTTCTCACGTCTTTTCCGGAGACTGCAAATGATTTCAAAAACGGCGAATACGTCGGCTCGCCCGTACGCGACGGCATTTTCGGCGTTCCGAAAGACCGCGCGCTCGCTTTTTTCGGACTGACGGGCGAAAAACCCGTTCTGCTCGTAACGGGCGGCAGTCTCGGCGCGCAGGCGATAAACGCCGCGGTTTCCGACGCACTGAAAGAACTTCTGCCCCGTTACGATATAATTCATATATGCGGGAAAGGCAACCTGCCGGAAGCAAAGCCGCAAGGCGGCTATCGCGTATACGAATTTTTAGACCGAATGGAATACGCGTTCGCCTGTGCGGACGCGTGCGTTACCCGAGCGGGCGCGAACTCGCTTTTTGAAATTATGAGTCTGAAAATCCCCGCCGTGCTTATTCCGCTACCCAAAGGCGCGTCCAGAGGCGATCAGATATTAAACGCGAAATACTTTCAGAAATGCGGGCTTGCGTACGTTCTCGACCAGAGCGCGCTGACCGCCGAATCTCTCGTTTTTGCAGTCAATTCCGTTTATTCGAACCGTTTCAATTTAAGGCGCAATTCCGAAAAACACCCCGTAAAAAGCGCAAACCGCGAAATATCGCGGATTATCGCCGATTACAAACGTTAAACGATATAGCGAGCGCCTTTTCGCGCGCTTCGAAGAACGCGGCGTCGTATACGCGGCGCGGCAGCGGCGCAAACTTGCAGGCGGATTTTTCCGTCTGTTTTCCGTTTTTTATCCTTATAACGGTAACACGGGTTTTTCCGCCCGCGTTTTTATTATGAATTTCCTTTTTCACGAAAAACATACCGAATAATTTGTTTAACATTTTTTCTCTCCCGTGCTATTTGCTTTCTACGCGTATATAATAACAAACCGTAACGACATACGGGTGTCATAATTAAAAAAATTTTTTCAAACGTTTGACTTATTTTACGCTATATTTTACAATATGATAAAAGGAGAAAAATTATTTATGAAACTCGAAATAACCATAAACATATTATTCGATTTATTGTCGAAAAAAACGGTAACCGCCCGATATCTTTCCGAAAAATACGGCGTTAACGTAAGAAGTATTTACAGATACGTAGAAAGTCTCGAAAGCGCGGGCGTGCCGATTTATTCCACGCGCGGCAGAGACGGCGGAATTTCCATAGTGGACACTTACAGGTTTTCGTCCACGTTTATGTCGGTCAAAGAATTCGATAAGGCAATCTCCGCGCTTTCCGCGGTAGAAAAGAATATGCCCGATAAAGACCTTTCCTGTGCGATTGACAAACTTAAATCGGCGGTGAAACACGAATACGCGGGCTTTGACGTAAAGGCGGGAAACCTTATTATTGACGCCGGACCCTGGGGCGACGCCGCGGGATATAAGGCGAAACTTAAAATCGTTCAGAAAAGCATAGAAGAAACGAGAAAACTGTCTATTCGCTATCACGACAGAAACGGCGCGGTATCCAAACGCGTAATCGAACCGCACGTTATTCTTTTCAAACAGGGGCTGTGGTACATTTTCGCCTATTGCGAACTGCGCGGCGAATTCAGGTTCTTCAAAACGGGAAGAATCGAAAAAGCGGATCTTTTAAACGAAAAATTCGTAAGGCGAGACCTGTCGCAGATGGACTTGCCGCTCGACTTCTGGCACAACAGCGTCAAGGCGGAAACGGTGGAAATGGAAGTGGACGCGTCCGTCGTTTCGGACGTGGAAGAATGGTTAGGGATAGAGAACGTGGAAAAGCGCGGCGATAAATTCTTCGCGCGGGCGGCTCTCCCGTCAGACAACGGACTGATAACCAAAATAATGAGTTTCGGCAGCGGAATAAAGGTGTTAAAACCCAAAGGATTAAAAGACGAAATACTTAAAAACGCGAAACAACTTCTGTCCATTTACGGATAAAATAACCAAACGGCGCGGCGAAAAATTTTTCGCCGCGCCGTTTTTATAAAAATCAACGCTTATAATAAAGCGTTCCGCTCTAATCCGTATAAACGTTTATCGCCTGCCCTGCCGCCGCCGAATAATCGACGAAACCGAATTCCGCGTCCGTATCGAAGTTTTCCGCGTTTTCGTACGCGGCAAGTTTTGATACAGACACTTCGTAAGCGGTTAAAGTTCTCACGTCTTCTTCGGTTATGCGTTTCTGGTATTCTCTGCTCTGAATTCTGCCCGCAATCGCGATTTTTTCGCCCACGGCGAGATTTTTGGCAAATCTCGCGTTTCTGCCCCAGGCTATGCAAGGGATATAATCGGACTTGTTGTAACTGCGGTTCACCGCGAGAAGAATATCGGCTATTTCCCTGTTGAACGGCGTGGTTCTGTAAACGGGCGGTTTGCATATATAGCCCGATAAAACTATCGTGTTAGGATTTTTCACGGGCGCGTAATCGAGAAGTTCTCTCACGAAAACGGTAAGCATCAGTTTGCTTTTCCCGTCCACGAGTTTATTGTAACTGCGGAATTGCCCCAGCGCGTTGACCGTTACGCCCGGCCGCAAATCCCTGTCCGCGATAAGCCGTTCGGAAACCGTTACGGGCAGAACATCCCCCTGTCCCGATAACCGCTTTACGAGAACGCTCATTTCGTAAAAGCCTTCGCCGTAAACTTCGTGCGAAAACTCCGCTTCCGAAACGATTTCTCCGCTGATAAAAACCTTGTTGTTCTTTTCTGTCTGAACGTTCATATATATAATTTCCTCCAAAGAATTTCCTATGAAAGTTTAACCTGCGCCCCGTCGGGCGACATACGGTAGTTATCTCTGTAAATCAGTTCGCCTATCGGCACGAATTCGTAACCTTTCGCTTTTGCGCCCTTTATTATATCGGGCAACGCTTCCGCCGTGTGAAGCCCCTGATTATGACACAGTATTATCGAACCGTTTTCTATCCTTTTCAATACCCTTTCCGTTATCTCGGTAGCGGAAAGGTTTTTCCAGTCAAGACTGTCTACCGACCATTGCACGGTATAAAGCCCCGCTTCGCTCGCGGTCTCTATAAGCAGGTCGTCGTAATCGCCGTACGGCGGACGGAACAGTTCGGTTTTTTTGCCCGTTATTCTCTCTATGGCGGCGCACGAAGTTTCGAGTTCTTTTCTTATCGCCGCGGCGTCGAGTTTGCTCATATACGGATGAGTGGCGGAATGAGTGCCTATCTCGTGCCCCGCGTCCGCGATTTTTTTAAGATATTCGGGATATTTTTCCGACCAGAATTCCACCGCGAAGAAAGTACATCTTACGTCTTCCGCTTTCATAACGGCGAGAAGTTTATCCGTATAGTCCACGCCCCAGGCGCAATCGAAAGAAATCGCTATCTTTTTTTCGTCCGTTTTAACAGAGTAGATAGGCAACTTTCTTAAATTGCCGCCGTAAAACACCGCCGAAGCATTCGTAAACGATAAAGTCAGCGTGGCTATTATCCCCGCAATCGCAAGACAAACGGCAATTAACGTCTTTTTTCCGTTTATATAAGCAAAATACATTTTAATCCCTTAAGCGCGGTATAATTTATCGCATAAAAAGCGTTTTTGTCTTTAAATGACGAAAACCGCCCGCTTTTAAAGTCGCTTTAATAATATCTATTCCGTTCGGGGCGCGGTTATGCAGGTATATCCGTGTTTCCTGCCGTTTTTACCGAAAAATTCCGCTCCGTGCGGAATTGTTTTAAAATAATGCGGCGGCGGAAAACGTAAAGTTTTCCGCCGCCGCATTATTTGATTTTATTTATCCGTTTTTTTTCGCTGTTTATGCGATTATTTCCGTTTTTTCCGTCGGAAACGACCGTTAGTCCCGAAAGAACGTTTCCACGAGTTTTATCGCGGTATAGTAGTGCAGTTCGCGAACGGGGTGATTCAGTTTGTTCGCCAGAAGTTCGGTTATTTGCACGCCGCCGCCATATAAGCGTTTCCAACCATCGTAAACGTCGCATATTTCAACGCCTTCGGATTTCGCCGTCTCTTTAAGCGCGCCCACGTATTCGTCAAGAACACTCTGACGGGCGGAAAATTCCGCTGCCATTTTCCTGAACCTTTCGTCTTTTAAGTGGCAACTGACTTCCGTATTGAACATATTCGGGGTTAAAACGACTACTTCGGCGCCGATTTTTTTGCTCTTTTCTATGAGATTTTTAATATTCGCCGCGTATTCGTTTATTTTTTCCGCACCGGCGCAACTGTCGTTAAGCGCAAAGCCTATTACCACCAGATCGGGCGAATAAGCCGCCACGTCCCGCTCGAACCGCCCGACGCCGCCTGCCGCGCTGTCGCCGCTGACGCCCGAATTTATTATATTCACCTGCGCGGCGGGATAAAGCAGAGAGAGTATCTCCCCCACACGCGTCGAATAGGCGCATTTTCTATCGTATACCGTCTCGATTCTGCCGTCGTTTTTATAATAGCATTCGTAGCAGCCTTGCGTAACGCTGTCGCCGAGAAAGGCTATGGTAACGGGTTTAGCCCCGTAAATATCTTGGTTTTTTTCGCTCAGTTTGCGTATGATTTTCATAATGGCGATTCTCCCGTCTTTTTCCGTTTAATGATAGCACATAAAAGAGTAAAACGCAATCGATTGAACGGAAAAACTTGACTAAATCGCAATTCGGAATTATAATTAAGGAAACAACAAATATTTTTTACGGGAGACGGATATGAAAAAATTTCTCGACAACAGAACGGTCGCCGCGTTATTGTGTATCATAGTCGGCGTTCTTTTCTGCATATTTAAAGCAAGAATTTTAAACTGGATACTGACCGCGGTCGGCGTGGTGTTCGTCGCGTACGCGATTTATTTTCTCGTGCAGAAGAACTATACCAACGCCGTGATTTTAGGCGTGGTCGGCGTATTGCTTATTCTCGGCGGCTGGCTGTTTATCAAAGTCGCGATGACGATAATAGGTATTATAATGGCAGTTGCGGGTATATGTTCGCTTTTCCCCGCGGTAAGAGCGAAAGACGTCAAATCCGTCGTCGTTTCCGCGGCTACCGCCGTAATAGGTATAATGCTTATCGTCAGCGGCTGGACTGTTGCCGACTGGGCGTTTATCGTATCGGGAATAATTTTAATCGCGGACGGATTTTTAAGTCTCGTCTCGCAGAAATAATTTAAGCAGAGTATAAAATCTGTTTTAAAGAGCGCGCCTTGCCGCTATATGCGGCAAGGCGCGCGTTTTTTTTGTTCTTTTACTCCGTAATCCGTTCGGTCAATGCGTAAGAGCGTTATATCGGGAATACGTTTTACGCGATATCGGTTAAAGCGTTACGAAACAACCGCCGTCAGGGCAAAAGGCTCAGCATTTCGTTTACGTTAAGCAGTTTTTCAATCAGCGTTAACGGCGTATAGTAATAATGGTTAGTCATTTCAAAACCGATTTTCGCGTCTTTCGCGACGAGTTTTAACAGTTCGGTTACGTTTTCGTATTCTTTTTTAAGAATATCTTTTATTTGTTCGGCGTTCCCCGCGACATCCGTTTTAAGTTCTACAAACTTTGCGTGCAACAACGCGCTGTAAAAATGAACGTAACTCGCCCGAGCCATAGTCTCGTATTCTTCATAGGCGGCGTTTCCGCTTTCTTTTTCAAGAAGTTTAAGTCCCCTTTCCCATTTTTCGCACAGTTTTTCGTACAATTCTATATACTTTCGCAGACCGTAAGGCGCCGACCAGGTTTCGTAATCGTCGAAAGAGAAACATACCATAGTCGATTTTCTTCCGTCCGGGTCGAGCGACCATAAATTCGCAGGGCCGAGAGTCTGCGCGCCTTCGTAAAGGCTGTTCACGCTGAACGGATAATTGCGGAACGCGTCGTCAAACTCTTTCATCGCTTTTTCGACGGTCAAATGCGCCGCGCCGTATTTCTCTTTACAAAACTCGGACAAATCGAATTTTTCGGTACGGCACGCCCGCGTGCAGGCGGAAAGCGCTCCGCCCGGATACCCGCCGAGACTCCAACCGAGCATTAAACCGGACACTCCGATTTTTTTGAGTTTTTCGACGTGTTCGGTCATCAAATCGAAAACGGGAAGATACGGCACCGCCGAACATTCCCAACTGTTGTTGACCTGAATTTTCGCCCAGATTCTGTGCCCCGTTTCCCTTGCTTTTTCCAGACACCTGACGGTATACTCGCTAGGTCCCGCCACCGATATGGAATAATCTATTACGCGCGAAACCGTTCCGCCGCGCGAAAACTCTTTATCGAATTCGCTCACGCTCATCACGTCTACGTTTTTATCGAGCAGGCTTATACACGAAAGCGTGTCATCCATAGACCAACCCATATACTCTGCCCAGCCCCATATATTCGATATATACGACACGTCGGGATTGCCCGCCTTTGCCGCGCGGCACATAAGGTTATTGAGTTCCGCAACGATTTCGTAAGGCTTTCTCTCTCTGCATACGGGGCAATCGGTAACGCTTACGCCTTTTCCCCAGTCTCTCGAATAACAATGCGTGGGATTTTCGCTCATCGTTATCGTAAACAACCCTTTTAACAACGGAACGTTTTCGGTTACGAACTTTACC
>CAMEHL010000044.1 GCA_945917475.1 uncultured Clostridia bacterium
GAATACTTCATACCGTTAAATACGTTCACGGTGTTGTCCGCTTTCGCGCCGAACGCGTCTTTAAGCGCGACTCTCGGCAACGCTTTGCCGTCGGTGGTGCGTTTTTCGTCTTCAAACGTCTGTTTATATTTGCCCGTCGAATCGCTCGCGCCCTGGTCGAAGTATTCGAAACCGATTTCGCTTTCGGCAGTCGTCGCGAATTTGAAAACGAGCGCGGCGGCGGTTCTGTTCGTTCCGCCTATTTTGTGAAAATCGTCGTCGGCGGAAACCGTTTCACCGCCTATCGTAACGGACAAAACGCCTTTTTCCGAGACTGAAAGCGCAAGTTCTGTTTCTCTGCCGCTCAAAGGCTTTTCCGTTCCGTTAAGCGAGAATTTCGAGTTAGCGTAATCTAAAAGAATAACGTTTTCCACGCTCTTGACAATCTCCGGGTTTTCGTCGGTGGGATCGAGAACTACTCCCGCGCCGAAATAGGAATCGGAAGTTAAAGTCAGCGTAACCGTGTTCACGTTAGCGTCGACGGTGAACTTCGTTTCAAAGTCGTCTATCGCAAGTTTATTGATTACGGAAAGCGTTTCGTCGTTTTCGGCTTTGACGGTCAGTTTGCCGCCCGAAAACTCCGAAGTCGCCGTGCCGCCGAAATACGACGACGCGGAAACCCCGTCCGCGCTGACGTTTGCAGTCCCCGTCAGAGAGAAAATCAAAGACAGCGACAACGCGAACGCCGCAATCATAAATAATATTTTAGAAGTTTTAGCGATTCTCATAATAAGCCTGATACTCCTTCTGCTATACTGTATCTATTGTATTTTACACAAAATTATATTCTTTGTCAATCGCTTTTGGGATTTTTTGCAATTTATAACGTAAAAGAACGGTTTTATTTAATCACATTAAACGCACGGCTGAAATATAATGATATAAAAACGATTCTTAACGTATCGGAAAAAACCGGCGGTTTACTGATGACGTACTTTTTACTTATAACGGCGTTTACGGTGAGCATAGATTCGCTCGTCTGCGGATTTTCGCTCTGTTTTACGGGCAACAAGAAGATTTTAATCGTTTCGGGGATTGCCGCCACCGTATTCGTTATGTGCTGTATCACAAACTATCTCGCGTATTTTTTGCAGGAAGTTCTGACCGAACGCGCCGCGTGTCTCGGCGGAATTATTCTTATAGGCGTGGGTATTTACAATCTCGTTAAAAAAGACGAAAAAAACACGGTAACAGACGGCAGCGCTTTCAGGCAGTCAATCATAACGGGTTTTGCCGTAGGACTTGACGGCGCGGCTGCCAACCTGTCGCTGTCGCTTATGGGCGTGAACGCTTTTTACGTTCCGCTGACTATCGCGCTTATGCACGCGCTTATGATATCGGCTGGCATTATTCTCGCCGAGAATCCGCTCGCGAAAAAGGCGGACGGATTTGGAATCGTCCCCCCGTGCGTGCTTATTATGCTGGGTGTTTATAAACTGATGGCGCTGCTTTTTTAGCAGCGCCATCAGTTCAAACATTATTTTAAAATTTATTCTTCCTTTTAAGAATTTACACGTCGGAAAGTTTAGCGCGCATAATCCGTTTTACGCCAACTTTCTCGCCGCAACCGTCATAACACCTTGGACAAAAACTCTTTAAGCCGTTCGTTTTTGGGGTTTCCGAAAAACTCTTTCGGTGCGTTTTCTTCTTTAATAACGCCTTCGTCGATAAACAGCACTCTCGACGCGACCTCTCTCGCAAAACCCATTTCGTGAGTAACCACAACCATCGTCATGCCGTCGTCCGCGAGGTTTTTCATAAGGTCCAGCACTTCCCCGACCATTTCGGGATCGAGCGCGGAAGTCGGCTCGTCAAAAAGCATAACCTGCGGATCCATAGCGAGCGCGCGCACTATCGCGATACGCTGTTTCTGCCCGCCGGAAAGCGTAGAAGGATAAACGTTCGCCTTGTCTTCGAGCCCGACTTTTTTAAGGAGATCCATCGCCTTTTGTGTTTCCTCGGCAACAATCTTCTTTTTCGGAATCACGTTTAACAGTTCTTTTTTTGAGCCTTTGCTTTTAAAAAGATTTGTTACGCGGATAAAAAAATTCGTCAGCTTTTTTTTGCGCTCTTCCTTTGTTTTTATATAAAGCGGTGCAAGCGTAATGTTCTCCAGCACCGTTTTGTTGTTAAACAGGTTGAATTGCTGAAAAATCATACCGATATGTCTGCGATGAACGTTTATATCGACCTTAACGTCTGCGATATCGACGTCATCGAAAAAAATAGAGCCGGACGTGGGGTCTTCCATACAGTTAAGACATCTTAAAAACGTGGACTTGCCGCAACCCGACGGACCGATTATCGCTATAACCTCGCCTTTACTGACATCGAGATCGATTCCCTTAAGAACCTGAACGTTACCGAAGGATTTAGTCAGATTTTTGACGGATAAAATTACATTATTGTTCATACCTTCTTAACCGCCTTGATTTTTGCCGTTGCTCCACTTTTTTTATCGCTTTTTGCAAGAGCTTTTTCGACCGCTCTGATTATAAGGGTTATAATTAAAACGATTATAATATAAATTACCGCCATAAATATATACGGGGGTTTAAGATTGTAAATTTCTTTACCGAGCGTCTTTAACGACGTATATAAATCGCTGACCACTATAAAACTCAAAACAGACGTTTCTTTTACAAGAGTAATCAATTCGTTTCCGAGCGTGGGTAAAATATTTTTAAAAGCCTGCGGAATAACTATTTTAATCATAGTTATGGTATAACCCAACCCCAGCGCGCGCCCCGCTTCTAATTGTCCGGAATCGACAGAATTGATTCCTCCGCGCATAATTTCCGAAACGTAGGCGGCAGAGTTCATACCGAATACTATTATGCCGACCGTTTCGCTGTTTACGTTGCCGATCGACATAAGCGGAAGCAAAACGTAATACGCAAGCAATAACTGCACCACCATCGGCGTACCGCGGAACAACGCAACGTATGCTTTGCATACCTTGTCCAAAATTTTGACTATTACGTTTTTATTGTACGCAACCTGTATTAAAGCCAGAATAGTTCCTAAAAACACGCCGAGAATAAATCCGAGAACCGCTATTTTTAACGTGATAAATAAACCGCGCAAAACGAATTCTTTATAAAACGGCGTGGAAAGCGTTTTAAAAAAAACTTCCCATTGTTCGATGCTCATACAATCCTCATAAACACGAAGATACCTCTCGCCGTGAAGCGAGAGATGTCTCCGTAATCTTTTTATTTATTAAAATTATCAGTTGTTCTCGTCAACAAAGCTATAACCGATTTTTTCGCCTTCGCCGCCATTGTACTTGTTTACGATTTTATCGAATTCGCCGTTTGCTTTAATTTTCGCAAGATAATTGTTCATACTTTCAACAAGTTCGGTGTTGTCTTTTTTGATAAGGAATGCGTATTTTTCTTCGGTAAGTTTTATGTCTATCACTTTAAGACCTTTCATATTAGCCTGCAACGCTTTTGCGGGCGCTTCGTCTATGATAACGACGTCAACGTTTCCGTTGCTCAAATCCATAGCTGCGGTCTGTCCGTCCTCATAACCTTTCTGCTTGCTCTGTTCGAGTCCCAAACAGTCTTTGTCAACGATATAGCTGAATCCCGTAGTTCCCGATTGCGCGCCGAGCTTCGCTTTGGTTTTTAATACCGCATCGACGTCATCTTTGGTTTTGCAAGCGTCAAAGCTCGTATCGTCGGCTTTGACAAGAAGCACCTGCGAAGCGGAATAGTACTCGGTAGAGAACGCATACGAAGCAAGACGTTCGGGCGTGATGCTCATACCTGCCATACCTATATCGCCGTAACCTGCGCCGACCTGACTTTCAATAGCGTCGAAATCGATGTTTTTAATTACAAGCTTGTAATTATTCTCTTTCGCAAAACCTGCGGCGATTTCCATATCGATACCGTAAATTTTGCCGTTTTCGGTATACTCGAACGGTGCAAACGGGCAATTAGTTAAAACGGTAAACGTTTTTTGCTCTTTCTCGCCGTTTTTCGTTTCTCCGCAAGCGGTCATTCCGAATACGCAGGCGATACCGAGTACCGCAGTCATAACAAGTGTCAAAAGTTTCTTCATAATGTTTTCTCCTTTAAGCGGCGCGTTTTTTGCTTTTTTCTGTCGCCGTCTTGTTTGTTTTTACAGTTGCCATTATAAACGTTCTTTCCGCACTTGTCAAATAATTTTTGCATAGTTTTTGAAAATTTTTCATTTTTTTTGAATATTTTATTTATAATTGAATATTATTATGAATATTTATTTATTTTATACATTTTAACGCTTTAAATCGCCCGAATATAAAACCAAGGTCAAACGTTTGATTTAAAACGGTTATTATGATAAAATATTTAATATGGATTTAAAAGAGAATTTTGCCGTAAATCTTTCCCGTTACAGAAAGGAGGCAAAACTGACGCAAGCGGAACTTGCCGAAAAACTCAATTATTCCGACAAAGCGGTGTCTAAATGGGAACGCGGAGAATCCGTTCCCGATATTTACGCGCTCAAAAATATAGCGGACTTTTTCGGCACGTCGGTAGACGCGCTCGTAGAAGAACCGAAAGAAGGCACGGAAGCGCTGAGAAAGAACAGAAAACATTCCTGGCGGAAAAGATGCCTTATCAGCCTTTGTTCGATAGGTATCGTGTGGCTTGTCGCAATATGCGGATATTCTTTTATCGAGATTATCATACCCACGCTTAAAGCCACCTGGCTGTGCTTTATATACGCCCTGCCGATAACCTTTATCGTCTTAACCGTTTTAAGCGCGGTCTGGGGCAAGAGATTTCTGAATAAAATTTTCGTGTCCTGCCTTATATGGACCGTTCTTGCCGCCGTTCAGGTGTCGGTAACGGTGTTCGCGCCGTCGTCGGTAGACAATATCTGGAAACTGTACCTTATAGGAATCCCCCTTCAGGGACTCGTGGTGTTCTGGTATTTTCTCGGCAGAGAAAAATAAAGCGGTAATTTACGCGTATAATACGATAAATCCCGTATATTAATCGGAAACCGCCCGATAATAATTCAAAAAATAAATTTACGATATAACGTCGCTCCGCCGCGGATATTCCGCGGCGGAGCGTTCTTTCTTCGATTTGATTTTTCGGCTTTCCGTTTACGCTTTATATAATATTATATATAATGTTTTTAATCCGTCTATTATATAACGCTTGATATTCCGTAAAAAGCGGACGTCAGTTCATAGATATGTCTTTCAGTTTAGCGTATTTTCTTATGGCTACTTCTCTTATCGAGTCGGTAATTTCGCCCGATTCGAACGTTTCGTCGCTTATCTTTTTCGCGAGAAAAATCGCGGACGCGTCGTAGTTGAGCGAGCCCAGGTCGTTCATAAACTTTCCGCTCTGTCTGTCGCCCATAAAGTCGCCCGAACCCCTTAATTTATAGTCGTATTCGGATATTTTAAACCCGTCAGAATTGTCTTTGACTATTTTAAGTCTTTCCGCGGCTTCCGGATTTTTGGCGGACGACAATAAAAAGCAATAACTTTTAATATCCGACCTGCCCACCCTGCCGCGCAGTTGGTGTATCTGCGACAGACCGAACCTTTCGGCGTTATAGATGACCATTACCGAAGCGGCGGGCACGTCCACCCCTACTTCGATTACCGTCGTGGAAACGAGCACGGAGAACTTTTTGTCTTTAAAGTCCTGCATTACCGCGTTTTTCTCTTTGTCTTTGAGTTTGCCGTGCATAAGCCCCACGGGAACGGGCGCGAGTTTTTCT
This sequence comes from uncultured Clostridia bacterium, assembly GCA_945917475.1. Taxonomy (GTDB): domain Bacteria; phylum Bacillota; class Clostridia; order Christensenellales; family Borkfalkiaceae; genus UBA1259. Next base: position 5,776 of record CAMEHL010000044.1, read on the forward strand.
TTTATTTCCTGATACAGACCCGTCGCGCTCATTACTTCGCCTTCTTCGTCGCCGTCTATTTTGGGGCATACGAAATAAGCCTGCTTGCCCGCTTCCGCCTCTTTTTTAATGAATTTAAGCATATCGACGTACTTTTCGGACGGAACGATATTCGTCTGAACGGGAACGCGCGTTTTGGGTTTATCCGAAATCGTCGAAACGTCAAGGTCGCCGTAAAAGATGAGCGAAAGCGTTCTGGGGATAGGCGTCGCGCTCATAACGAGCACGTCGGGCGTAACGCCCTTGTTTAAAAGGCTGCTCCTTTGCGCCACGCCGAAGCGTTGTTGTTCGTCGCACACGCAGAGCGAAAGTCTTTTAAACTCCACGTCGTCGGTCAAAAGCGCGTGCGTGCCGACGATAATATTTATAAACCCGTCTTTAAGCGCGGCTTTTATATCTCCTTTCTCTTTGGCGGTGTTAGAACCGGTAATGAGTTCTACGTTATAATCCGGGAACGCCCTTTTCGCCGCTTCGTAATTCTGGCGCGCAAGCACTTCGGTCGGCGCGAGAAACGCCGCCTGATACCCGCTTTTCACCGCAACGAACACGGCGCACATAGAAACGGCGGTTTTGCCGCTGCCCACGTCGCCCTGCAAAAGTCTGTTCATAACGGAAGAACCCGTCATATCGGCGTAAATCTCGTTCACCGCTTTTTTCTGACCGTCTGTAAACTCGAACGGGAAACGTTCCGAAACGAACGAAAGCAATTCTCTTTCGCCGCAGTCGTATCTGTTAAGTCTGACCTGTTCTCTGCCGCCTTTTATGATTTTGAAGGCGGAGATAAGCGCGAAATATTCTTCTACTGCTATTCTGTCGGCGGCTTTTTTCTCGCTGTCGAAACCTTGCGGATTATGCACTTCTCTGTACGCGGAATAAAGGTCGGATAAGCCGTATTTTTTAACGAGACGTAAGGGAATCGCGCTTTTCGGTTTTTCCAGATCCACTGCGAGCCGCACGGCGTCTCTCATCGTCTTTTGCGTGAGCGAACCTTTTAATCTGTACTGCGGGACTATCCCCTTTAACCTGTACGCCTTTTCGCACAATTCGAAAGACGGGTTGGTCAGCGAAACGGCAAGCCCGTCCGTCTTTACCCTGCCGTAAAAAAGGTATTCTTCCCCGACTTTCAGTTTAGACGCGACGTAAGGCTGATTGAACCACACGACGGAAAACACGAACCCTTCTTGCTCGCAGGAAATTCTGACCATACCGCCGCGGCGGAAATATCTTGCCACGGGAACGGTCAGCACCCTGCCCGCGGTAAGAACCACGTCGTTATCGTAAGCGTATTTAAGCGGAGAAACGGAACGCATATCGAGATAGGCGCGCGGAAAACAGCGGATAAGATCCGCCGTGTCGTAAACTTGCATTTTATTCAAATCTTCAGCGCGTTTTTCGCTGATTCCGCGAATTTTCGTGAGTTCCATAACCGTCCGTATAATAAAAAGGGAAAGATTTCTCTTTCCCGTGATTTTTTTGAGATTTTTTTATTCCAAAGCGATATAGTAATAATAAATGGGTTGCCCGCCGTAATGAATTTCCACGTCGCAGTCGGGATACTGTTCGGAAATGACCGCCGCAAGCGCTTCCGCGTCTTCTTCTCTGACGTCTTTGCCGTAATACAGCGTAATCATTTCTTCGTCGCTTCTCACCTTCTCAATGAGTTTCAGCGTAACGTCCCCGACGTCTTTACCCGTAGAAAGTATCTTTTTGTTGTCGAGTCCCATAATGTCGCCGACTTTCAGTTCGAATCCGTAAAGTTTGGTGTTCCTGACGGCGTAGGTAACCTGACCGACGGTAACCGTATCCAGCGAATGTATCATATTCGCTTTGTTTTCGTCTACCGAAAGGTCGGGATTGAACGCGAGCGCGGCGGCGAAACCCTGCGGAATATTTTTGGTGGGAATAACGTGAATCGTCTTGTTTTCCACGAGCGATTTAGCCTGTTCGGCGGCGAGAATAATGTTCTTGTTGTTGGGGAAAACGAACACGTTTTCGGCGTTTATTCTCTGCACCGCGTCCGCAATGTCGCTCGCGGACGGATTCATAGACTGACCGCCTTCTATCACCGCGTCTACCATAAGGTCTTTGAATATAGAAGAAATACCGTCGCCGGCGGAAACGCTCATCATACCCATTTCCTTTTTTTCTTCTTCGTATTTTTTTATGAGCGCGCGGTTCTGTTCGAGCATATTCTCGATTTTAATTTTATCGAGTTCTCCGAGCGCGAGCGCTTTGGTTAAAGCCACGCCCGGCTGGTTGGTGTGAACGTGCACTTTCACGAGTTCGAGATCGCCTATAACGATGACGCAGTCGCCTATCGTCATAAGGAATTCCTTGAATCTTTCGATATCCGCCATCGTGGTCTGTTTATTGAGATTGATTATAAAAAACTCCGTACAGTAAGCGAATTCGATGCTGCCGAGACTCATAATGTCGGCGTGTTCCATCACAGTTTCCGTGGATTTGGCGTCGGGAATTTCAATATCTCCGCTGACCGTTTCGCCCATAATCGCTTTGAACATACCGTCAAAGATGCACATAAGCCCTTTGCCGCCCGCGTCTACCACGCCCGCCTTTTTAAGAACGGGAAGGAGACTCGGCGTAAGTTCTACCGCCTCGTTGCCCGCTTTTATAATTTCGGGGAAGAACGTCTCGAATTCTACGTGTTTTCTTCTCGTAGACTGCGCGTTTTCCGCAATCATACGGATAACGGTAAGCATAGTTCCTTCTTTGGGTTTGCTGACCGCGCCGTACGCTACTTCCGCGCCGTTCATAAGAGCCTGCGCGAAAATTTTGACGTCTATTTCTTCCGCCTTTTTAAAGATATTGCACATACCCCTTAAAATCTGGGAAGTGATAACGCCGGAATTGCCCCTTGCGCCGCGAAGCGCGCCGCGGGACACCGCGTCCGAAATTTCGGATATTTTGTTGCTGTTGCAGTTTACGAGTTCTTTAACCGCCGATTGCAGTGTAAGCGACATATTCGTTCCCGTGTCGCCGTCGGGAACGGGAAATACGTTCAGAGAGTCGACCGTAACCCTGTTTATTTCAAGAACCTTTGCCGCGGTCAGAATCATCGACCGAAGCATCGCTCCGTTTATCGTTTTTTGCATATATGCTCCTTTTATAAGGACGAATTTGATATTAACGCTTATTTATCCACGTCCACAACTTTAACGTTAATGGTATCGACAATCATTCCCGTAAACTTTTCCACTTTATACTTGACAGACTCTTTAAGCGCGTCGATAACCGCTTTTACGGACACGCCGTACTTGACGATTACGGAAAGGTCGATATAAATTCGGTCGCCCGAAGAACGGACTTTAACGCCTTTTACGTCCGCGCCGAATTTGAAAAAACTAATAACGGCGTCGAAAAGGTTAGCGGGAACAAACCTGACGATACCGTAACAATCGGCGGCGACTTTGGAGACGAAACGCTCTATCGTGTTATCCGAAATCACGATTTTGCCGTATATGTTGTTTGTTTTAACGGACATAGCGACCTCTAATATAAGCGATAATGTTATTTTACAATATTTAAAAGGGTTTTGCAACTTTTTAATGCCGCAAATTTAAACTTTTTTGTTTTCCGCGCCGTTACCGCGGTATTTTTTTTATTTTTAGCGAAAATCTGTTGCTTTTTATCGAATAATATGTTAAAGTATTTCGTGTGAAAAATTTCCGTCGGAGGATAAAAATATGAGTAAAATATGCAGCGTTTGCGGAAAAGGCAAATTATCGGGCAACACGGTCAGCCACTCTAACCGCAAAGCGCCCCGTTCTTACGAAGCGAATCTTCAGAAAATCAACATCAAAAACGCGGACGGCACGACTTCTAAAGAATACGTTTGCGCAAGATGCATAAAGAGCGGCAAAGTCGAAAGAGCGTAAGTATTTTTTGCGCTTTAACGGCGCGCTCCGTTTTTTCGGACGATAATCAAAGCATAAAAATCGGGACTGTTCCCGATTTTTTGTTTTTTACGTAACTTTTTTTACGCTTATAAAAGTTTTCCTTTTTCCCCTTTTATTATATGCGTTTTCCGTCCGCGTTATAACGTATAAAATTTCCGCGCGTGATTTTTACGCGCGGAACGGTCTTTATTCTTTAGAATCGAGTTTTTCTTTCAATTTAAAAAGCGCGCGGGCGCGGTGAGATACGGAATTTTTTTCCCTTTCGCTCGCTTCGCCGAAACTCTTTTTAAGGTCGTTGCTGAAAAACACGGGGTCATAACCGAAACCGCCGTCGCCGCGTTTTTCGCTAAGTATTTCGCCGTAAGTCTCCCCCGCGGCGTCCAGCGTTCTCCCGTCGGGATAGCGCAGAACGAGATGACAGACGAACTTTGCCGAACGGTTTTTCTCGTTTTTCATAACCGAAAGAAGTTTGTTTATATTGCTTTCGTCTTTGCCGTCGCCCGCGTATCTCGCGCTGTAAATGCCCGGCGCGCCGCCGAGCGTGTCCACGCACAGCCCCGAATCGTCCGCAAGTGCGGGAAGGTTCAACGCCTTACATACCGTATCCGCCTTTATATAAGCGTTTTCGTAAAACGTTTTGCCCGTTTCTTCTATTTCGTCGGTAAACCCCGCCGAATTGCACCCGACAACTTCGTATTCCGAGAAAATTTCCGCGATTTCCCTTATTTTTCCCGCGTTGCCGCTCGCTATCACTATCTTTCTATCTTTTTGCATTTTCCAAAATCTCCGAAAGTTTCACGAAGTCCGCCGCCGACAGTGTTTCTCCGCGCGCGTCGGACGGAATTCCCGCAAGCGCGAGCGCGTTTTCCGCTTCCGCGCGGCTTAATTTATAAAAATTTATGAGATTGTTCGCGAGCGTTTTACGTCTGCTCGAAAAACCCGCCCTGACGACGTCTCTTACCGCCGCAAGATTCGTACCCGCGAATTTCGCGGAATCGATATCGATCCTTACCACCGCCGAATCGACGTTTGGCGCGGGCGTGAACTTTTCGCGCGGGACGAATTGCACTATCTTTGCGCCGCCCCTTAAATTTATGCCCACGGTTATCGCGCCGTAATCGGGAGTGGCGGGCGTTGCGGCGAAACGCCGCGCTACTTCTTCCTGCACCATTACCGACATTGAAAGGAGTT
>CAMEHL010000045.1 GCA_945917475.1 uncultured Clostridia bacterium
GTTTATCGTTTATTATACTTTATATTCTTTTACTTGTCAATCATAAATGGCATAAATCGTTGTCAAACTACGCCGAAAAAACATAAAATGAACTATAAAATATAAAAGGCGGTTATATTATGCTTAAAAAATTTTTCACCGTATTTTTAGTATGCGTCTTATTTATTCTCCCCTTTTCGGGCTGTAAAGAAAAAGACGGGCTTAAAACGGTTGAATTGAACGAAGTTACACATTCCGTTTTTTACGCTCCGCTTTACGTCGCGATAGAAAACGGTTATTTTGAAGAAGAAAATCTGAAAATAAATCTCACTAACGGCGGCGGTGCGGACAATTCTATGACGGCGCTGCTTTCCGGCACTGCCGATATAGGACTTATGGGTCCCGAAACGGTTATATACGTTTACGCGCAGAACAAAAAAGACGCGCCTAAAGTTTTCGGGCAACTCACACAAAAAGACGGGTCTTTTCTCGTTTCGAGAAAAGCGGAACCCGATTTTAAATGGGAAGATTTACGCGGCAAAGAGATTCTCGCGGGCAGATTAGGCGGAGTTCCCGCAATGACTTTCGAGTACGTAATGAAAGAAACGGGACTTATAAACAAAACCGACTATCAACTCAATTTCGACGTACAGTTCAACCTTATGACGAGTGCGTTCATAGCCGGAACAGCAGATTACTGCACGGTATTCGAGCCGACCGCGTCCGAATATGAAAAGAACGGAACGTGGCACGTCGTCGCGAGCGTCGGAGAAAAAGGCGGAGAAATCCCCTATACTTCGTTTATCGCGCTCGAAAGTTTTCTTGAAAACGAAAAAGACACCGTAAAAGCATTTTTAAAAGCGATAAAAAAGGCTCATACATTTATGGCGGAACATACCGAATACGAAGTTGCGGAAAGTATAGTGAAACAGTTTCCGTCAACGAGCATAAGTTCAATCGAATCGTCGCTTAAAAGTTACAAAAAGATTCAGGCGTGGAAAACCGATTTACAGGCGACGGAAAAAAGTTTCGACAGACTTATGGAAATAATGCAATATGCGGGCGAACTTTCAGAAAAAGCGCCGTTCGACAAACTCGTCGACAATACGCTTGCAAAGGAAGTATTCGGCTGAAATTAAAATTATACGGCGGATAAAAAAATGAAAAATATACTTCGATTAGAAAACGTGTCCTTAACTTATCAAACGCCGGACGACGAGATAGAAGCGATTAAAAACCTTTCGATTGACTGTCCCGAAGGAAAATTTTTATCTATAATAGGTCCGTCGGGCTGCGGAAAAACGACCGTCCTTTCTATGATTGCGGGGCTTTTACCGCCGACTTCGGGAAAAATATACGTTTACGGACACGAAATAACGGGAAAAGAAGATATAGGCTATATGTTACAGAAAGACCAATTGTTCCCCTGGCGGACTATCGAAAAAAACGTCTTTCTGCCATTGGAAATAAAAAAGAAAAATACCGCGGAAAACAGAAACCGTGCGGCGGAACTTCTTAAAAAGTACGGACTTTACGACTTCCGGAAAAAATACCCCGAACAACTTTCGGGCGGAATGCGCCAGCGCGCCGCGCTGATAAGAACGTTGATTTCAGACCCCGACCTGTTATTGCTTGACGAACCTTTTTCCGCTCTCGATTATCAAACTCGTCTGTGCGTAACTGACGACGTCTATAAAATAATAAAAAACGAACGGAAAACGGCTGTTCTCGTTACGCACGACATATCGGAAGCGATCTCTATGTCTGACATAATCATAGTCCTTACCGAAAGACCTGCAAAGGTAAAATCGGTTTTTTTACCCGACCTTTCGGGCGATACTCCGTTACGCAAGAGAGAAAACCCCGATTTCGGACTCTGGTTTGAAAAAATCTGGAAGGAGTTAAACTGATGAAAAAAAACGCGCAGGGGTTTTCCCCGCTTCACAGTAAATATATCCGCAAAATCAGAAGAGAAAAAACGTTCGTAATCTCTTTAAGAATAGCGATTCTCGTTTTATTTCTCGGCGTATGGGAACTCTTTGCCGCCATCGGTATTTCCGACCCGTTTATTACGAGTTCTCCGTCGAGAATTATAAAGACGGTAAAAAAACTGTTCGTTGAAAATCAACTTATGCTTCATATAGGCATAACTCTTTACGAAACGTTTGCGGGCTTTGTCATAGCGGCGTTCGCAGGATACGCAATCGCGCTTGCGCTCTGGTGGTCGGAAAGACTGCAAAAAATATTAGAACCTTATATCGTGGTTTTAAACAGTCTGCCCAAAATTGCGCTCGGTCCTATAATCATTGTCTGGTGCGGAAGCGGCGCAAAAGCGATAATTTTTATGGCTGTTCTTATAGGAATAATCGTTTCGATAATAACGATGCTGAACGGATTTCTCGCCACCGACAAAGAGAGAATTCTCCTTTTGAAATCTATGGGCGCGAACAAATTTCAGGTTATGACGAAGTTAGTTATTCCCGGAAGCGTGCCGACTTTTATAAGTATGCTTAAAATCAACGTCGGAATGGCGTGGATAGGGTCAATAATGGGCGAATATCTCGTCTCTCGCGCGGGTCTCGGGTATCTAATCGTTTACGGCGGTCAGGTGTTCAAACTCGACCTTGTTATGGCAGCCACGGTAATTCTATGCGTCCTTGCCGCGGGAATGTACGCTATGGTTACTCTGCTTGAAAAAGCAATTATAAAATACAAGAATTCTTAAATAATTGAACAGGGTTTTTAAACAGATAATATATATAAAAATGTTAACCGTAACCGCAGCCCCGACGTACTACCGTACGGCGGGGCTGCGAATAAATTATTCTTCCCGTTTAATAATTATTTTTCACTTTTCAGTAAAGTTATTTTTTTGTTTGCGCTTATTATCATAAAAGTCGCCATAGCGATTATAACGGCGCACACGAAGAAACCGACGGCGTATTTCATATAATGCACCCCGACGGAGGTATTTTCATTGCCGAACGTTGATATCAAAAGCACTGTGAGCGACACGACGGACATACACGCGTCGGCAAAATTCAGGTTCCTTAAAGATTGGGTAACGGGATTGCTTATTTTGCGCGCTTTTATTAAATTATAAACTGCCATCGTGATTTTATAAAAAGTATACGTCGCCGTGATTATAGCCGTTATTTCTCCGCTTTGAAAAGGACGTTCCGACAACATCATCTGCGTTATCGCACTCACCATCACTGATACTACGACGATAAGAAACGCGCCGCTTGCCATATTGATACGCCATCTGCTTATATCCGCACTTTTTTCGTCGTTTCCGAATCTTTCCGAACACTTTTTATCCGCAAACAGCACTCCCCCGCGGAACAGAATAAGAACGAAATAATACGCAGCCAACGCACCGTACCAGACGTGCGAATAAAAAATCGCGTTTACGAGATTTACCACGGCAAACGCAACCGTAATAACGAACGACGAAAATGCGAAAACGGTCGTTTTTAAGTCGTAATTGCCGAGAACGTTTGCGGCAAACCTGTTAGTTTTTATTTTTTTTGCAATTTTCCGCTTTAAACACGGAAAAAATACGACTATTGTGTAAACGGAGTATCCGAGAGAAACGGCGGCAAGACCGTAGAATACGTAAGCGATAACGCCGTATCCGTTATCCTGTCCGAGAACGCTGAAAACAATAGCGCACGCGATAAACACCACCGAAAAAACGTAAAACAGAAAGAGCAGTATTCCGTGCGGTTTTTTAATCCACTCCCATAACTTTTTTAACGTCTCTTTCATATTTCAGTAGTTTTCCCGTTCAGAATATTAAGAAAAGACACGAAAACGCACGGTCGGTCAAGACAATAAACGGCGCGGCGATTTTACGATTGCGATATATCCGTCTTGATTTTTTCCGCTTCCGCAATAAGGTTTTCGGAATGTTCGCGTGCGGCTCGGTTATCGGAAGAACCGCCGACAAGTCTCATTATTTCCTCGACTTTCTGCTCTTTTGAAAGCGTTTTTATCTCGGTTACCGTTTTTCCGTCTTTCACCGATTTGGATATATATACGGAATTGTCGGAAAACGCTGAAATCTGCGGCAGATGCGTTATCGCTATAACCTGAACGCCGAGCGAAATTTTATAAAGTTTTTTCGCAACTATTCCCGCGACTTTACCGCTTATCCCGGCGTCGATTTCGTCGAAAATATACGTTGATATATCGTCGTATTTTGCAGACTGCGCTTTGACTGCAAGCATAAATCTCGATATTTCGCCGCCGCTTATCACGCCCGATAAGGGTTTTAATTCTTCTCCCTGATTAGCGGAAAACAAGAATTTTACCTTATCCGCCCCGTTAGGGGAAGAAAAATCGCAGTTATCCCTATCGGGAAAATCGGAAAAACTTATTTCGAAACGCGCTTTATCCATACCGAGTTCCGTCAGTTCTCCCACGACTTTTTCGGAAAAAACCGCGCCCGCCTTTCTGCGTTTTTCGTTGAGTTCGGAATACAAGCGATAAATCTTTTCTTCCGAATCTCTTTTGCGTTCCGATAGTTTTTCGTTGAGTTCGTTGTAATTTATAAGATTATCGCGCTCCCGCACGGCGTTTTCGAGAAACTCGTTAATCTCTTTATAACCGTTCCCGTATTTTTTTTTCAACGATTTGATTGTTTCAAGCCTGCTTTCTATTTCGTCGGGGTCATATTCGGAATAATCGAAGTCTTCAATCGCACCGCCGACCGTTTCTGCAACGTCTTCCGCTTCCGCATAAAGCGCTTGCAGCCTGTCGCTGATATCCGCGTATTCTTTTCCGAAGGGCGCGGCGTTTCCTGCCGAGCGACAAGCGTTAGACAGTACGTCGCTTACTCCGCCTTCGTCCGAAAGCGCACTTTTAACCGCCGATAGCGCGGAGACTATTTTTTCCTGATTTGACAGTATTTCTCTTATCGAAAGCAACTCGTCTTCTTCGTTTTCTTTCAGATCGCATTTGGTTATTTCGTTAATCTGATATTCAAGCACGTCAAGTCTCAAAAGTCGTTGACTTTCACTCCCGCCCGATTCTTCGAGTTGTTTTTTAACGTTTTTATAATCGACGAACAGTTCCGCCGCGCGCTCTTTTATTCGCGCGATTTCTTCTCCGCCGAATTTATCGAGTAATTTTAACTGGTTGCTTTCGCTTAATAATTCGTAATGCTCGCTTTGCCCGTGCACGTCGACAAGTCCCGAAGTAAACCTTTTAAGCATTGTCAGGTTTACGGTGTTCCCGTTCACTTTTATACCGTTCTTGCCGTCGGCGGTCAATTTTCTCGAAATAATAAGCAAATCGTCTCTTTCAAAGTCAAATTCGTCGTAAACGGAATAAATCGATTCGTTTCCGCTCACGTCGAACTCCGCCGAAACGTAACAGGCGTCCGCGCCGCTGCTTATAAGAGTTTTATCCGCCTTTGCGCCGAGAACGAAATTAAGCGATTCTATAACGACCGACTTACCCGACCCGGTTTCGCCTGACATAACGTTGAAGCCGTCGGTAAAACATATTTGCGCGTCGGAAATAAGCGCGACGTTTTTTATCGAGAGTTTATTAAGCATTTTACACCTTGAAAACGGATTATACGTTTTTCAGAGTTTTAACGATTTTCTCCGCGTCGGAATTAGTTTTGGCGATTATAAGCAAAGTATCGTCGCCTGCCACCGTGCCAAGAATTCCGGGAATATGCAATTTATCTATCACCATTGCAACCGAATTTGCGTTGCCGCTTATGGTTTTTATTACGATAAGATTGTTAGCCGCAACTACGGATTCGGTAACGTGTTTGTATATATCTATAAGGTTCTGCGGAATATCCGAAACCGACGTAACCGGTTTTGAATATCTCGTCTTTTTACTCATTCCGACCGTTTTTATCAGCGCAAGTTCGTTGATATCGCGCGAAACCGTCGCCTGCGAAACGTTTAACCCCTCGGCGTTAAGCGCGGCGGTAAGTTCTTCCTGCGTGCCGATTTCCCGTTCGTCTATAAGTTGTAAAATAAATTTCAGTCTTTCTTTCTTTGTCATTTAAAATCCCGCCCTGTCTTTCAATTTACAAGAAAGTTTAGCGTAAAACGCATAATCCTTTTTTCTCAGAAAAACCGTGGGCTTTTCTGCTTTATTAACCGTTATTTTATCGCCTTTTTCAAGCACGGCGACCATTTTTCCGTCAACAAAAAGTCCCGCGGAAGAACCGCCGTCATAAGAAACCGAACAAGCCGATTGAGCGGAAAAAATCACCGGACGCTGACTAAAAGAGTGAGCGGCGATGGGCGTTACCGAAAAAGCGTTAATGCCGGGTGCGAGAATCGCTCCGCCGACCGACAAAGAATATGCGGTAGAACCCGTCGGCGTGCAAATAATCACGCCGTCACCCGTAATAGCGTCAATATCCGTTCCGTCAACAGAAACGGTACACGTTATCACCATACCGTTGGATTCGCTGTAAACGCGCTGAACGACCGCGTCGTTAAGCCCTAAGAATTTTTTACCCTTATAATCTATTTCGAGAGTTGCACGGGCGTCAGATTCAAGTTCGCCTTTAAGAAAAGACGAAACCGCCTCTTCTATTTCCCCCTGCTCGAATTCAGACAAAAAACCGAGTTTTCCCGCGTTTATTCCGATAACGGGCAGAGAAAAACGGTTGGCAAATTCAGTCCTTCTCAATATCGTACCGTCTCCGCCGATAACGAATAGCGCTTCGTAAGAACTGCCGTCTATGTCGGAATTTTCTTCGAGAAAACTGTAACGCACCCCGTTTGCCGAAAGCGTTTTTTCGAGTTTCTCCACGCATTTATGATACGGATCTTTATTTTCGTTGACGTAAACTAAAACGTTATGTTCTTTCATATCTACAAGAATATCACAAATTAAATATTTTATCAACTAATTCTTCAAATTTGACCGCTTTTCCGACAGCCTTGACGAATAGAATAAGATATTCGACGTTTTTCCCTTTTTTTTCAGGCGCAGTCGTAAGGCGCAACGGCGACAGACCAATACCGACGGCAAAATCGTAAACTTTTCTGCAAGCGGTAATTCTATCTTTTTCATCTTTTATTATTCCGTTTTTAACGCGTTTTTTTACGTCGGACTCGAATTGCGGCTTAATAAGCGTTAAAACGTACTTGCCGTCATCGATTATGTCAGACATAATCGCAAGCACTTTCGTCAATGAAATAAAACTTAAATCAGCGGTAACCAAGTCCAAATGCTCAGCGAAATCACATCTTTGCAGCAGCCGCGCGTTTTTTATTACCGTAATCACTCTGTCGTCTTTTTTCAGTCTCTCGTCAAGCAGGTCGTCGTTTAAATCGACAGCGTAAACGCGCTTTGCCCCGTTTTGCAAAAGACAGTCGGTAAAACCGCCCGTACTCGCCCCTAAATCCGCCGCTATAAAATCTTTCACGGAAAAACCGAAGTCTCTTAAAGCCTTTTCGAGTTTATATCCGCCGAGAGAAACGTAATCGGAGAGCGCGGTTATTTTTACGTCGGCAACCGATTCCGAATCTATTTCCGCGGCAGGCTTAGTCAATACTTTACCGTTTACGGACACATTTCCGTTTTCAACCGACTGTTTCGCTTTGGTTCTCGACGTAAAATATCCTTTGCGGCATAAAAACTCGTCAAGTCTCATTTCAGTATTTTCTTCCGTACAACACGCCTGCGAACGATTTGAGAAAATCGGAATCGGGTATATCGTTTAACAGCCGCATTATTTCCCCGTAAAATTCACGGGACTTGTCCTTTGCCCCGTCGAGACCGTATATTTTAACCGAAGTAAGTTTATTTTCCTGTTTGTCTTTATGCGGCGTTTTGCCGAGCACGGATAACGAACTTTCTTCGTCTAAAATATCGTCTGTAATCTGAAACATTATACCGAGATACGTTCCGATTTTTTCGAGTTGTGCGTAATAGGCGTTTCCGTTTTTCACGGAAGCGACAAGAAGCGGAGCGGTCAGAAGTTTAGACGTTTTATTCACGTATATATCGAAAAGCGTTTTTTCATCGGGACAATCGTCTTTCTCACTCAATAAATCGAGCGTCTGCCCCGCAATCATACCGCCGTATCCTGCGTATTCCGCGATAATACGGGAAGCCGCCAAATCGTCGGCGCGGAAATTTTCTTTTGAAAGACATATCTCGAACGCATAATTCAGCAGGGCGTCTCCCGCAAGTATTCCGTACGCTTCTCCGAATTTTTTATGAGTAGACAATTTTCCGCGACGGTAATCGTCGTTATCCATAGCGGGCAAATCGTCGTGGACGAGAGAATACGAGTGGATAAATTCCAAAGCGAGAGCAAACTCTTTTACCGCCTGTGGTTTTCCGCCGAGCATAGAATTTGCTGCAAAACATAAAACAGGTCTCACTCTCTTTCCGCCGTCCCCTACGGCGTATTTCATGGCGTCGGTAAGAACAGACGGCACTTCGCTTTTAAGTTTTTTAAATTCGTCGTCGAGCGCGTCGTTAAATTGCGAAAGATACGAAAGGTAAAGTTCATCGTATTCTGCCGAAGTCATTATTCTTCTCCTTTACGCGCCGAGTTTCCGACGCGCTTCAATGCGCATTTGTAAGTATTTTCCATTAAAGACGCAATCGTCATCGGTCCGACGCCGCCCGGAACGGGCGTAATAAAAGCCGCCTTTTCTTTAACACCGTCGAAATCCACGTCGCCAACAAGTCCGTTTTCGGTTCTGTTTATACCCACGTCTATTACGGTCGCCCCGTCTTTCACCATATCGGCGCGAATAAAACGCGGTTTGCCGATAGCCGCGACGAGAATATCGGCATTTTTACATATTTCGCCGAGATTCTGAGTTTTACTGTGGCACACGGTAACCGTACAGTTCTCTTTCAATAACATAAGAGCAATAGGTTTACCGACGATATTACTTCTGCCCACGACTACCGCGTTTTTTCCCGAGAGGGATATCCCTTCAGATTTAAGCATTGTCATTATGCCTTTAGGGGTGCAAGCCGCAGAACAGTCTTTTCCAAGCAAAAGCCTGCCGACGTTTACGTCCGTAAATCCGTCGACGTCTTTTTCGGGCGGAATAAGCGACAATACCGCGTTCTCGTCTATTTGCGGCGGAAGCGGCAACTGAACGAGTATTCCGTCAACCGATTCGTCGGCGGCAAGCGAGCGGACGATTTCTTCCACATCAGACTGCGCCGCGTTTTCGGGCAATACGAAAGAGAGCGACCTTATACCCACGTATTCGGCCGCCTTTATTTTGTTTCTGACGTACACCGCAGACGCGGAATTGTTGCCGACCATAACGACTGCGAGAGAGATTTCTCTGCCGCGTTCACGCACGAACCGCGCGACTTTTTCCTTTAATTCGTCTTTAACACGTTTCGCTATCGATTTCCCGTCTAAAATTTTCATCTTATCAATTCCTTTGCGAACGCTGCGAGAACGCCGTTGACAAAATCGGGGCTTTTTTCCGTCGAATATTTTACGGAAAGTTTAACCGCTTCGTCAATCGCCACCGCGACGGGCGTTTCCGTAAAATTTTCGAGTTCGGCCATACCGATTTTAATCGCGCAAACGTCCGTTTTAAAAATGCGGTTAAACCTGAAATTACTCGACAGCGCGGTTATTTTATCTTCGTACCTTTTATCGTTTTCCGCGACGAAACCGAGCAAATCCGCGGCAAACCGCTTATCGTCGTCGTTTTCGAGCGAAGAACACAAAACATCAAAAAGCCCTTCATCGTCGGGATTGAAGAGCTTTGAAAAAATAAATTTAAAAACTGTTTCTCTTGCAGAACTTCTCATATGTTTCCCGTTTTCGTCATTTAATCTCAGAAGCGGACGGTTTTTCGCCGTCGACACGTTCGCGGTTATCGTCTTGCTGTTCGGCAGGTTTTTCGACGGAAACGTCTCCGTACAAAAGACCTTTCACAACTACGTCTACCCCCGCCACGTGATAATCGATCATCGTTTCAACGTTATGCCTTACCGCTTCCTGAATTTTGAACGCCGTATCGGAAACGCATTGCGAATAATGAATTTTCACCGCGACTTCTATATGCACGCCGTCTTTATCGAAAAAAACCACGATTGAATTCTTTTTGGTTTTGCTCAACGTTGTAGCCGAATACAGTTCGACGTAAGGTATTTCGGCAAGCGCGAGAAAAACTATTCCGTTGACGATTTTATCGCCGTAAACGACTTTGCCTTCGCGTTTTTTATTGACCGTTTTCTTAAAATGCGCCATAAATATCCTTCTTTGACACTTTTTATATTATTGTATCATAAAATATTTATTTTGCATAGTATTTTTTTAAGAAATAGGTATAATTTTTACATTTTCGGGCGATACCGATATTTCTTCGCTTATTATCGAATAGATTACCACGGCGTCGTCGGCAGTAAGTTCGGGCGATTTCGCCATAACGTTCACGTTATCCGATTGGAGACCTATAACCACTACCGCGTCTTCAAAGCCGTACGCCCTTATAAGATTTTCCAAAAGCATTTCCTTTTCCGTGTTTTCCGTCAGGCTTATCTTCATCTTAAGCGCGTCGTTCATTTCGAGACTGCCTTCTTCGGCGTTGGCAATTACGGAATCGAGTTGCAGAAGTTCTTCGTTGCGGTTTGTAAGCCTTTCCGAACGGTACTGCGTGAAATAATTGCTCGCGGCGGTCTGAACTGTTTCGTCCGACCTGACGTTCTGAGTGGTAAAGACGAAATTGAATACCGCCGTTACCGCAAGAAGGGCAATCATACAGGATAAGACTATAATTTTCTTTTTCTTTGACATATTTTATTCTCCTTTTTTTATTTCATTGTCAAAATTTCTAT
>CAMEHL010000046.1 GCA_945917475.1 uncultured Clostridia bacterium
GGTGGAAGGCAGTCTTTCCCGACTCGGAGTGGATTACGTCGATTTTCTTTTGCTCCACCGCCCCGATACGCTGATGGAACCCGAAGAAGTAGCCGCGGCGTTCGACGTTCTGGAATCGTCGGGTAAAGTACGCAATTTCGGCGTGTCCAACCATAACCCGATGCAGATAGAACTGCTTAAAACGGCGGTAAAACAGCCGCTCGTCGTCAACCAACTGCAATTTTCGATTGCGGAGGCGGGAATGGTAACGTCGGGAATGAACGTGAATATGAAAAACGGGGAATCCGAGATGCACGACGGCGGAATTTTAGAGTACAGCCGTATAAAAAAGATGACTGTTCAGGCGTGGTCGCCCTTTCAGTACGGGTTTTTTAAGGGAACGTTCGTAGACGACGAGAAATTCCCCGCGCTTAACGCAAAACTCGCCGAAATCGGCGAAAAATACCGGTTAACCAAGACGGGAGTGGCGGCGGCGTGGATATTGCGCCACCCTGCGGACATGCAACTTATCGCGGGAACGATGAACCCCGCGCACCTGACCGAAATATGCAAAGCCGCGGACGTAACGCTTACGCGTTCGGAGTGGTACGAAATCTACCGTGCGGCGGGGCATTGCCTGCCGTAAAGGGTAAATCGGCGTAAAGTGAAAAAAATATATTAAAACACTTGACATTATGCGGGGGCGGGTAGATAATCACAGACTAATTAAATGTAGTTATTTTTTTGCTAGTTTCTGGATACCTATAGGGGGGAGCGGGATTTGCGGTATTGCAAAGGCGATAACCCCGTTTCCTTCTTGAAAAATCTCGTAAAGTAATGTATGGACTCGAATCCGAGCAGTTCCGCGATAGCGGTAACCGAACGGTTTCCGTCTTTCAGCATTTCGCGCGCTTTATTGAGTTTTATGTTTTTTACGAACGCGTTGATTGATAAACCCGTCGCCGCCCTGAATTCTTTGCAGATAGTAGACCTGTTCGTGCCGAAGATGAACGCAAGTTGGTCGAGCGTCGCCTTTTCCGCGTAGTTTTCGCTGACGTAAGATATAATCTGGTTTATCGTTATCGCGTCTTTTGTCGTTTCGCGCGCCCGTTCTTCTTTCACGGTCGTTCTGCGCACGACGTTAAGCAGAAAATATTCGAGCAGAATTTTAAGCAACTGTTCCGAGCCGATAACGGGATGTTGCTTTTTTTTCATATTGTAAGTAGGCACGTCGTAGGGCGGAACGAACACGTTTCTGCCTTCTTTAACTATTTCCGCAAGATTTTTTATTTCGCCGTCCGAAAGCGGGACGGGCTTTTCGGAAAGATAGGTCAGGTCTAACCCCGCGCACTTAAAACCTATAATTATTACCGTGGGAACGCTCTCGTTATCGCAGGAAAGAGAGTGCGATTCGTTGGGATAGTGGATAATCAACTCGTTTTTTTCGAGAGTACCCGTATAGCGCGCCGAGCGTATGTTGATTTTGCCCGTCGCGACGTACACGAGTTCGTAAAAGGGGTGTTGCTCGTCTTCCGTATAAAAGTCCTTTGAAAACTCGAAAAAATGCAAGTTCACAAGCCCCGTAACCGTTATCGTATCGTTAAGCGTTTTTTCAATGTACTTCATATCCGCAGTATAGCGAATTTTTTATTAAATGTCAATTATTTTACGAAAGTATAAAAACAATTTACGATTTTGCAAAGACGGATTATATTTAACGTGTATAATAGATTATAGAAAAAATAAAAGCGAATAAGGAGACTGTTATGCAAAGAGTATGTATACCCGATTACGAGTATAAGGAGAGAATAGGCAGGGCGGCGGCAATGCTGCGCGAAAGGGGGCTTGACGTAATGGTGGTCGCGTCTACCGAGAGCGACTACGCGAACGCGCGTTATTTTTCCGGGTTCTGGCCGCTGTTCGAGCGGGCGGGCGTGGCGATTTCCGCGAACGGAGACGCGGCTTTGCTCGTAGGACCCGAATCGGCTATTTTCGGCAAGGATTTCGGTAAATTGGACAAGGTGTTTGTGTTGAAGGAATTCAGAGAGTCCGCCGACCCCGAATATCCCGAACTCGCCGCGTCTACTTTTAACGACGTGTTCAAGGCGATAGGCGTGAGCGGCGAGAATATTAAAATAGGGCTCGGCTCTTACGTCGAATGCACGCTCCCTATCTATGAAGGGCTAAAAAATTCCTATCCGAAAGCGGAAATAGTGAAATGCAACGATATAATGGTCAATCTTCGCAAAATCAAGAGCGAAAACGAACTCGCCTGCATAAGAGAAGGTTTCAGAATAATAGAACTTGCGACGGACGAAGTCATAAAAAATCTTAAACCCGGCGTTACCGAATTGCAGATGGTGGGCGTTGCCCAGAGAGTTATTTACGAAAACGGCGCGGAATACGAAGGTCTGCCTATGTACGTTTTCAGCGAAGAATCCACCCGCCACGCGATTTCCCGTTCGAGATACAGAGAGATTAAAAAAGGCGACATAGTGCAACTCAATCTTTCCGCTAAGATAGACGGATATTCGCCGTCTATCGGACTTCCCGTGATAATGGGCAAGTTAGAAGGCGAAAGGAGAGAGATAGTGGAATTCTGCCGCAAAATGCACGAATGGACTTGCGAACAGATTAAAGCGGGCGTTTACGCGGACGATATAGCAAAGAGATTTTTGCAGGAATATAAGGACAACGGCTTTGAAAAGAATTACGTTTACGGCCCTTGCCACGGAACGGGTATGATAGAAGTGGAAGCGCCCTGGATGGAAACGACTTCTCACTATAAACTCGAAAAGAATATGACTTTCCAGGTAGATACGTTTATATCGGGACCCACGTTCGGCTGCCGCTGGGAAAAGGGGATAGCCGTCAAGGAAAACGGGTACGAGTCGTATACGGATTACCTGAAAAAAGGGATAATCGAACTCGAATTTTAAGCGGGGGTTATAATAATGGCTGTTATAGGAAAGAAAACCTGGATAATTCCCGACTGCGAACTGCCTCAGCCGGGCGAAGGCGTGCTTAAAGGGCACGAAAGCGTGATTATAGTCAACGACAACGATAAGGACGCGAATATCGGCGTAACGCTTTATTTTACGGATAAACCGTGTTATAATAAAATAAAGTGGGTTGTGAAAGCGAAATCCGTGAGATGTTTCAGAATGAACAACGCGGACGATATGAGCGGTTACGTCGTACCGTTCGACACGCAGTACGCTATGAAGATAGAATCGGATAAAAAGATTGTTTTGCAGTACGGCAGGCTTGACAATCGTCAGACCAACCTTGCGTATTACACGACGCTCGGGTATTCCGACTGAAAGGAGAAGAAAATGATTTTAGACCGCAGTTTTCCGAGAGAAACCAAAAAGACGATTGAGAATAATATTCCGCTCGTAATAGCGGGCGGCACGGTCGAATATCACGGACCGCATTGTTCGTTCGGTTGCGACACGCTGGTGGCGGAAGGGCTTATAAAAAAAGTCGCGGAAAAGAAAGAAATTATGATTGCCCCGACCATATCATATAGCCCGTCGAGTTGGGCTGTCGGCGGCAGGACGAGCGGAACCGTTCATATCCCCGAAAGGGCTTTCGAAGAATACGTTTATTACGTTTTCAAGAGTATGCTTTACGCGGGTTTCCATAATATTTACGTCGTTATTCATCATCAGTTCGAGCAGGAGAGTGAAATGCCTATGACGCTCTGTTACAGAACGGCGGCGAAAAGAGCCACTATGGAATATCTCGAAGAAACGCTCGGCGAAGGCTGGTGGGGCAGCGAGAATTACGCCGACTATTACGAACAGTTAGAAGGCGCGAACAACCCGTTCAACTGGATAAAAGTAATACCCACAATGACGACGGAAGTGCAGAACGCGACGGGTTACGACCACGCGGGCGAATTTGAGAGTTCTATTCTTATGGCATTATATCCCGACTGCGTGAAACTTGACAGAATAGATGACGTAAAACACTGGTTTACCCAAAGCGCAAGAAAGGCGAACGCAGAACTCGGCAACAAAATGGTCGAGTTATCCGTGAAATCGCTTACGGAGAGAATAAAATAAGCGCAATATACGGCTTTATAATACTGCTTTAAACGATTTAAACGGTAAAAGGCGGCTTGCGGCGGATATATCCGCCGCAAGCCGCCTTTCGCTTATTTTAAAAACGTAACGTTCGCCGTTGTCCGTTTGCTGTTCACCGTTGTCCGTCAGTGGTTTATGCTAATAAATAAGGGCGGGTTTACGCCGCGGCTTTTACGTGTGTTTTTAACTTCTACGGTTTTTATTTTTTTTAAGCGGAATATTATTGACTTATCGGTCAATAAATTATATAATGCTATTGTTCCCGAAAAGGGAAAAGACTGAAAGCGGTCTCTTTTAAAGGGGCGGAGAGAAAAATGAAGAAAAGCGAAAAGACGGAAAAGACGGTAAATAAAATACTCGCTGCGGCAACGGCGGAGTTCGGGTTAAGGGGATACGACGGCGGCACGGTCAACAATATCTGCAAGTCGGGCATAAACAAAGGACTCGTTTATCATAATTTTTCGGGGAAAGACCAACTTTATCTCGAATGCCTTAAAAAAAGCGCGGAGAAACTGACCGATTATATCCGCGGCGAGAACGGAAATTCCGATATCAACGAATATATGCAGGCGCGTATGGATTTTTTCAACGCCAACCCCGACGAAGCGCATATTCTTTTCGACGCGCTCTTAAATCCGCCGCAGCACCTGTGCGACCGCATAAACGCGATTCTTAAAGACTTTAACGCCATGAACGAAATCGTTTATTCCGCGACTCTTGAAAAGTACGTTCTGCGCGACGGCGTATCGTATTCGGACGCGCTTTCGTATTTCCGTCTTATGCAGACTATGCTTAACGGATATTTCAGCAGTCCTGCGTTCGCGAGCGTAGATTGGCGCGAAAAAATTAAAAAGCACGAATACGCCGTGCCGCGGCTTATCGATTATATGTTGTTCGGAATAGCGAAAGACGAAAAAAAATCGGACGAAAAAGATAATAACGGAGATTAAATATAATGTTTTTGTATTTGTTGCGGTGGGCGGCGGTCGTGCTTGCCGCGTTTATCGTCGGTAAAATGATAACTAAAATAAAACTTCCCGCGATTCTGGGCTGGCTTATCGTCGGAATATTTCTCGGTCCGCACGCTTTGGGGCTTATGCCGCAGGAGTTGCTCGACGCTGAAGGGTATAAAATTACCGTTTCCTGGATGCAATGCGCTTTCGGCGTAATGCTCGGCACGGAACTTGTCTGGAAAAAACTCAGAAGTTTCGGAAAAGCGCTCGTCGTTACCACGCTTACTCAGTCGCTCGGGACTTTCGTCGTTGTAAGCCTTGCGTTTTCGATAGTGTTCCTGATTGCGGGCGTTCCCGTATATCTCGCGTTCGTGTTCGGCGGAATCGCGCTTGCTACCGCTCCCGCGCCCGCTCTTTCAATCGTCAAAGAATTTCATACGAAAGGCCCCGTAACGGACACACTTCTGCCTATGACCGTTTTAGACGACGTGGTGGGCATAGTCGTGTTTTTCGCCGTGAACTCGCTCGTCGCCCGTCGCGTGTCGGGCGGTTCGGCGTCCTTTCTCGTAATTCCCGCTATGATTTTTCTGCCCGTAATCGTCGGCGCGGCGGCGGGGATTCCTTTCGGTTTTCTGCTTAAAAAGGTAGGGGGAAAGGCGGTTACTCTCGCCGTAACGCTCGCGGGGGTTACGGTTACGATGGCGGCGGGCTGGCTGCTTAATACCTTTGCGCTTAAAGGCGTATCGCTTAATTATATGCTTATGGGCGTGTCTTTCGCGGCGGCGTTTGCCAACGTTGTGCCGCCCGAAAGGCTTAAAGAAATTACGGCGGCGTTTTCGCCCGTACTTGCCGTCGCCTTGCTCGTCGCAATCGTCGACTTGGGCGCGCCGCTCGATTTCAGGCTTATTCTCGGCGCGGGGTTATATACTTTCGTCTATATCGTTTCGCGCGCTGTCGGAAAGTATTTCGGCGCGATGTCCGGCGCGGCGGTTATGCGTATGCCTGAACCCGTTAAAAGGTATTTAGGGCTTACGCTGTTGCCGCACTCCGGCGTTTCTCTCGTGTTTACGGGCATAATCTGCTCCACTCTCTCTACGCTGCCCGAACTTGTCGGAATCGTTCAGGGGACGATAGCGGCGGCAGCCGTAATCAACGAAATAATCGCCGTAATCGCGGCGAAAAAAGGCTTTGAATTCGCGGGCGAAATCCCCCTGAAAAAAACGACCGAATAAATTCCAAACGTAGCGGGCAAAACCGGAACCCTTTTTGCGCGACCGCTCGGGCGAATCGCAATCAAGCGTTTGACTGATTTTAAAAAAAATGATAAAATAACAATATAGAAACGAGGTAGCGTTCCCCGAAATATAATTTGAGAACGTCTTATACCGCGACGCACACGCGCGAACAACTCGACAAGGCGATAGCGGCGATAAAAGAAGTGCTTGACCTGATAGACGCGCGCCGCGCGTGAATTTTTCAGGAAATGACGAAAACCGATATAAGGAGATATCAATGGGAACGGAACTCGACGTCGAACAAAGGCGCAATAAAATTCTCGAACTATTATCAACGCAGGGTAAAGTGAAAGTTTCGTTTTTGAGTAAAACTTTCGGCGTGTCCGAAGTGTCGATACGTTCCGACCTTGCCGCTCTGGAAGAAATGGGACTTTTGTCGCGCGTACACGGCGGAGCGATAGGCGCAAGTAACTCTTATTACGGAATGTCGTTCAGTCAGAGAAAAAAGACTAACAGACAGGAAAAGCAGGCGATAGCGAATAAAGCCTGCGAATACGTTGAAGAGAACGAAACCGTGATGATAAATTCGGGTACTACTTCTTTGCTTTTTTACAGGGCGTTGACGTCTAAATTCAAAAACCTGACGTTCGTTACCAACTCTATTGCAATCGCTTTGGAATCGCGCGGCAACGTGATACTTCTCGGCGGAAAAATCAACGGAGAATATCAGTTTACTTACGGAGCGGATACCCGCAGTCAGATAGAAAACTACCACGCGGACAAGGTGTTTTTGTCGGTGGACGGAATAACCGCTTCCGACGGGTTTTCTTCTTATTACGAAGAAGACGTCGATATTCTGCGCGTGATGATAGAAAATTCCGCGCAGACCTACGTCCTTGCAGACTACACCAAAATAGGCAGAAACGCTTTCGTGAAAGTGGACGGCGCAAACCGCATTGACTGTCTCGTAACCAACGAAAAGCCCGATCCGGAACTCGAAAAACTTAAAAAACTCGGCGTGAGAATAGAGTTTGCGTGATTCGCGCGGTCGGTGCGGCGTGAAAAGTTAGTTTTATCGGAATTTGAGAAGTAAAAGATATAAAAGATAATTTTAAGCCGCGGCGCGCTGATATGCGCGCCGCGGCGATTACTTTAAAAGTTTAACCGTTATAGAATTTGCCCATTTAAATCTTATTGTTTAATTTTTACCGAAAATTTGCTTTACGGACGGCAATATTTTATTTTTCCCCGCCGAATATTTCCGCGTGTCTGCGGTCGATTTCGTCGAACGTTCTGATAAAACATTTATAAAACCCTTTGCTTTTTCCGGTTATATAAGGTTCGGACGGCGCGCCGTCTTTCCGCAATTTGAAAAGGTCGTAGTAACGGTTAACCTGCCAGCCTTGCAGAAAGCCGATTTTAATCGCTTTTTGCGGACAATAGAAAGAACAGCGCATACACATATCGCAGGAACGCGAAAAAACCGCTTTTTTGTTCTTTATGCGGATATTGCCGTTAGGGCAGTTTTTCGCGCACAGTCCGCATCCGTTACATTTCCCGTTCGTCTTGTAAAACAGAGAGTTCACCGCGCCGCCTATCGCCTGAATACCGATAAAAAACGCGCAGAGATTATAAAAGAAGTTGCTTTTTACGACGGGTGCGATTCCCGCGGAAAGGTTATAAAACATAATATCCATAAGTTTTTCGTCCTTTTCGAGAATTTGTTTTATAAACTCGCGGTCAAATTCGAAATGGATATTGTACGGCATAACGAAATGGTATTCGCCGCAAAAGGTCGCGTTTTCTTTTTTGGCTTTACGCAATATCTTTCTGCTCGAAGCGTTGTTAAGCCCCAACGTTTCTCCGCTGTTTTTATAGATAAAAAATTTTTGTCCGCTCCCGAACTTTAACTTTCTGAAATATTTCATAAACGGGTGCGGCGCGTTGAACGCGTAAACGGGGTAACCGAGGCCGACGTAATCGTATCCCGACAAATCGGCGACGGGCGTGTTCCGCGCGATTTCCGTTTTACACACTGAACAGCCGAGTGCGGCAAACCGTTCCGCTATTCTGTCAGTAAGAAACCGCGTGTTGTAAGTACCCGTATAATAAACAAGCAAGATTTTCAAACCGATACGCTCCGTAATGCACGTTAAGTCGGGCGGGAACGCAAACGTATGCGCTCCGCCCGTTAATCCGTCGTTTATATCTTAACATTTCCGACGTTTTTTTTCAAGCGTATTCGCAGTTATTATAAAACGCTTTTCCGCGCGGAAAGGTTAAGACGGACGTAAACTGTTCCGATTTTATGCGCGGTAATCCCGTAACGCGCAAAAAAACCGCCGCGGAACGTTCGTTCTTTGCGGCGGATAAAACCATTTCGTTTTTTCAGGACTGTTTTTTAACGTAACACAACACCACCGAGTCGGGACCCAGATGAGTGCCGATTATGGGCGTTAAAAAGACTTTTTTGATAACCGCGTTGGGATTTATCGATTTTATGCTCTGCGCGAGTGCTTCCGAGCCTTTCGGATTATCCGAATCGCATATATATACCGAATAATCGGCGGAAAAATCCGCGTTTTTTTTGTAAATATCGGCGAGTTCTTTGAGCGCGCGCCTTTCGCCCTGACATTTCCCGAAATTTTTAAGAGTTCCGTCGTCGGTGATGGCGATAAGCGGTTTGATATTCAGTATCGTGCCGAAAACGGCGGTGGCTGCGCTTATGCGCCCGCCTTTTCTCAAATGGTTAAGGTTATCCACGAAACAAACCCCCGCGAGTTTGTCTTTTCTAAGCAGAGCCAGATCGCTCGCGTTTTCCGCTGCGGAAAGACCGTTTTCCTTGTTTCTGACCGCGCGTTCGCAAAGCAGCCCCATTCCGCCCGTGGCGAAAAGAGAGTCCACGGGAATAAGGTCGGCGTCGGGATATTTTTCTTTGAGAGTTTTCGCGGCGGTGCAAGCCGATTGGAAGGTAGACGACAATCCGCTCGATAGAGAGATATAGAGCACGGAAACGCCCTTTTCGAGCAACGGCGAAAAGGTTTCTTCGTAAATAAACGGGGTAATCTGCGAAGTGGTCGCATTAGAACCGCGCCTTAATTTGCCGTAAAAATCCTTGTATTTTTCCGCGTCGTTGCCGTAACACGACTGCGGCTCGCCGTCCAGCATATATTCCATAGGAACGGTTTTAACGCCGTTCGCATTTAAAAAATCCGAGTCCACGTCCGCCGACGCGTCGGTATAAATAACGTAATCTTTCATTTTTTTCTCCTTTTTCGTTGACTGCGATTGAATTTAGTCTTATACTATACGATAAGAACAAGTGTAATCTACGTTGAAAATTATAACAGATTAAACGGAGAAAATCAAACCGTTAATAACGTAAATTACAAAAAGGGCGTAGTTGTTATGATAGAGGAAAGCAGGCTGACGGGATTAAAAAAGCACGCGGAAGAAATAAACGCGATAGTAAAAGAGAGTTTGCAGGGCGCGCTTATCGCGCTTATGCGCCAGAAAACGTACGAAAGAATAACAGTTACCGAACTGTGCGCGAAAGCGGGCGTGTCAAGGACGGCGTTTTACGGCAACTTCAAAACCAAAGACGATATCCTTAAAGACATCGTTTTAGACGTGAACAAAGTTTTGGTCAGCGTTGACGGCGGAACGTTCAGGCGCGATACTACGCTTAAATGGTACGAAAAGTTTTTTACCGTAATCAAAGAAAAAGCGGATACGCTCAAACTGCTCATAGACGCGGGCTTTCAGTCGGAATATCTTGATATAGTAAACGAAATAGTATTGAGAAACCCCGATATCCCCGTAAGCAAAAAATATCAGCGGCTTATATGGACGGGCGGCGTGGAAAACGCGATCGTATACTGGATAAACGGCGGTATGCGCGAAAGCATAGAAGATATGGCTAAATTCTGCAAAGAGAATCTTGCCGCGTGGAGTTATTAAGAGAATAATAAGCGGAACATTTAGCGTTTTACCGCGTTCCCGTTTTTTGATTTGTGCCGCCCGTGCGGAGTTTTCGGCGTTTTTCGCCCGATTACGTCAATATTATTTATATACGAAATTTTATACTTATATATAATGTATCGGAAAAAAGGGTAAATTATAATCGTTTATCGGCACAAAGCGAACGTGCGCACTACGGGCGTCCGCTTAAAAAAACACCTAAAAAAATCTTTAAAAAATTTCGTAAAAATAATTGACATATATTCCTAAATAGGATATAATATCATTAGCAAAAAGAAAAAGAGAAAAAAACAAGGCGGACGACAAATGAAAAGGAGCACCGTTCAAAGAAATTTAACGCTCGAAGCGGTCAACAGTCTTCATTGCCACGCCACGGCTGAAGAAGTATACGAAGAAGTGTCTAAAGAGCATCCGAGCGTCAGCCGCGCTACGGTTTACAGAAATCTCAAAGACCTTTCGGATATCGGAGAGATAAGAAAGATAAACAACGCCGGCGGGGCGGACAGGTTCGACCATATA
>CAMEHL010000047.1 GCA_945917475.1 uncultured Clostridia bacterium
GTTCGGACGAAGTATGGTACGAGTTTATGGAATGGGCGGACAATCCCTATTTAAGCGCGAAAGAAGTAGACGAATTTACCCGAACGCTTTCGGCGGAACAGTTGGAAACGCGGCGTTACGGGCGATTTAAGAGCGCGTCGGGGCTGGTTTATCCCGAATTTGACGAAAACGTGCACGTTATAGAACCCTTCCCCGTGCCGAAAGAGTGGCAGGACGTCGTTTCGATAGACCCGGGGCTTAACAATCCGCTCGCGGCGAACTGGTACTGCGTAGATTACGACGGCAACGTTTACGTCGTGGCGGAACACTTCGAAGCGGAGCGCGACGTAAGGTATCACGCCGCGAAGATACGCGAAATCAGCGACGCGCTCGGCTGGAAGCGGGACGGGCGCGGCAGGATAGAAGCGCTTATAGATTCCGCCGCAAACCAGAAAACGCTCGCTTCCGTAAAGTCGGTAACCGAACTGTTCACGGAAGAAAACGTCGCGGTGAATCCGAGCGTGAACAAGGATTTGTTTTCGGGTATACAGCGCGTTAAAAGTTATCTCGCGCCCGCAAGCGGAAAACCTAAACTGTATATTTTCAAAAACTGCGTGAACCTTATCAGGGAACTTAAAAATTACCGTTATAAAGAAGGCGAAACGCCGAGAAAAACCGACGACCACGCGCTGGACGAATTAAGGTATTACCTGATGACGAAACCGTTCAATCCGCCGCCGAAAAGGGAGAAGAACGAAATTCAGAAAGACAAGGAGAGACTGTATCGGAAAATTTTAAATGAAAGGAAAAAATTTAAGCGATAAAGAAGTTAAAGCCGCGCTCGTGAAAAAAGCGCTCGGATTCGACGCGACGGAAATCGTCGAAGAATACGTCTCGGACGAGCAGGGGGATATACGATTATCCAAAAAAAAGGTAACTACAAAAAACGTTCCGCCCGACGTAACCGCGCTAAAAATGCTTTTAGAAGACGACGGCACGCCCGTTTCGCAAATGACGGACGACGAGTTGGAAAAAGAAAAGACAAGGCTTTTGGAACTTCTTTCAAAGCGAAACAAAAAAAAGAAAGGAGAAAAAATTTGACTAACACCGCAAACGATTACGGAAATATCCGTAAAAAAGAAAAAGACAAATTCGCCGAAGATATCGTGTCGGACGTGCTCGAAGACTTTGAAAACAGACGGAAAGAACGCGCGGATACGGAACGGCAATGGGAACTCAATATGAACTTTCTGGCGGGCAATCAGTACTGCGGCATAGGCGCGCGCGGCGAGATAGAGAGCGAAGACAGAGAGTATTACTGGCAGGGCAGAGAAGTATACAACCATATCGCGCCCGTTATAGAGTCAAGGCTCGCGCGGTTTTCGCGCATATCGCCCGTGATGTCCGTAAGACCGCGTTCGGACGACGACGCCGACGTGAACGGCGCGTCTCTCGCGGAGAAACTTCTCGATTCCGCGTTCGAGAGATACGACCTTGACGGAACGGTTAAAAAAACCACGGTATGGAGCGAAACGTGCGGAACGGGCTTTTATAAAATCGTGTGGGACAACCGCGGCGGCAACGCGGTGGGTGTTTCGGACGGAAAAACGGTATACGAAGGGGACGTTAAGGTTATTCCCGTGTCGCCTTTCGAGATATTCCCCGACAGCGTGTACAACGAGGAAATAGGGGACTGTTTCAGCATTATTCACGCGAGGGCCGTACCCGTGCGCGAAATACGCGAAAAGTACGGCGTTGCCGTCGAAGGTACGGACGTGGACGTTTATAACCTGTCCGTCGGCGAAAAAAAGGGCGGCGCGGGGACTGAAACGTCCGTTAAAAACGCCGCGGTAGTTATCGAAAAATACGAGAGACCGTCGGAACAGTTTCCCGCGGGCAGGCTTATCACGGTTTCGGGCGGCAAACTGTTGTATTACGGAGAACTGCCTTATATCAACGGCAAAAACGGGACGAGAACCTTCCCGTTCGTAAAGCAGGATTGTCTGAAAAGGGCGGGGTTTTTCTTCGGAAGCAGCATAACCGAACGGCTTATTCCCGTGCAGCGGGCGTTTAACGCCGTAAAGAACAGAAAACACGAGTTTCTAAACAGACTGTCTATGGGGATTATGAAAGTGGAAGACGGTTCGGTGGACGTGGACGACCTGGAGTCTGAAGGTCTGCCGCCCGGCAAGGTACTCGTTTACAGACAGGGCGCGAACGCGCCCGAAATGATGAGCGGGCTTTCGATGCCGTCCGACTTCAACGAAGAAGAAGAGAAACTTCTCGGCGAATTCGTAACTATAAGCGGGGTGGCGGAAGTGTCTTCTTCTATGTCCAACGCGCGGGTAACGAGCGGAACGGCTCTCGAAATATTAGTCGAACAGGACAACGAACGGCTTATTGTTTCGGCGGAGACGATAAGGCGGTGTTACCTGGAAATCGCAAGGCAGACGATAAGGCTGTACGCGCAGTTTTCGGCGGGAATAAGGACGGTTAAGGTAAGGGACTCTTTCAATAAGACGCGTATTCTCTATGCGGACGGCGCGGCTATGAATTCTGACGACGTGTTCCTTGAAAACGAGAACGAACTATTATATTCGCACGGACAGAAAAAGGAGATGATTTTCAAACTTTACGAGAGCGGGCTTTTAACCGACGACACGGGAAAACTTCGCCCCGCCACCAAAGAAAAAGTCCTTTCGCTGTTAGGGTATAAAGATTTGGATTACCAGAAAGGCGTTTCGGAAATGCAGAGCGAAAAAGCGCAGCGCGAAAACGAAAAAATAAGGAAAACCGGCTTAAAGACGGAAGAAGTAGACGACCACAGAATACACATAGACGAGCATACGCGCTACATTTTAAGCGAGTACGACGAACTTACGCGTGAAGAAAAGGAGCGGCTTTACGCTCACCTTAAAGAACACAAAGAAAAGACGAAAGAAGAAAGAGCCGCGGTTACCGCCGCGGCGGAATAAAAAAAGAATAAATTAAAAGGAGAATCATAGTGGAAGAACTTAAAGTTGAACAAACGGACGCGCTCACGGCGCAACCCGCGGAGGCGGAAATAACGGAAGGCGCGCAGGGCGAACAAGTCTCATACGGCAAGTTTAAAGACGCCGCCGCTTTGCTTAAAGCGTACAATTCCTTGCAGTCTGAATTTACCAAACGCTGTCAGCGCATAAAGGAACTGGAAGAAGCGGCGTCGGTCGACAAGGCTAACGCCCCGACGCATAACGTCGAAAACGGTTCGGAGAGTATAACCGCGGCGGATAAAGAAAAAATCCTTAAAGGCTATCTGAAAGAACTGTTGGAGACCAAAACCAAGGCAATAGTGATGGACGGCGAAGGCGTGGGCATAAAAACGCCGTCGAACCGCCCGTCTACCGTAGAAGCGGCGGGAAAACTCGCGAAAGAGATTTTCTGCCGATAAGCGGTTTAATCTTATTATTCAATAAAAAAACAAAAAACAGGAGAATTATTTATGGCAGTTAATTTAACAAACGCGGATAAAGCGTTAAAGACTTTTTATCTCGACGCAGTATCCGAACAACTCGATTTCGTTTCGCCCTTTTACGCGATGGTTAAAAAAAGCACGGACGACGTGTGGGGCAAAGAAGTCAGAAAACTCGTAAAATACGGGCTTAACGGCGGCATAGGCGCGGGCGAAGAAGACGGCGCGCTTCCCGCGTCAGCCGGCAACAACTACTCGCAGATTGCGCTTACGCTCAAAAACCTTTACGGTACGATTGAAATAACCGATAAGGCGATAAGGGCGTCGGAGAACAACGCGGGCGCGTTCGTCAATCTGCTTAATTCCGAAATGGAAGGGCTTATCAAATCGAGCGCGTTCAATCTCGGCAGAATGTTATTCGGAGACGGAACGGGCAAAATCGCTTCCGTATCGGCAGTTACGAAAGGCATAGTGGTTTTAGACAGCGCGCGCAACGTTATGGAAGGTATGATAGTCGATTTCCGCAACGCGGCGGACGGTTCCGTCATTGCGGGTTACGCCGGCAGAAAAATAGTCGTCGCCGACCACAGCGCGAACGCCGTCAAAATAGACGGAACAGCCCCGACTTCGACCGAACTGCCCGAAGGCACGATCGTTACTCTGCAAGGTTCTTACAATAAAGAACTCACGGGGCTTGGCGCGATTTTCGATACGTCGTCAGACCTTTACGGTATGTCGAGAAGCGAAAACACCTGGCTTATGCCTTACGTTCTCTCGGGCGCGGGTACGATCAGCGAACTCACTATTCAGACCGCGCTCGATAAAATAGAAGAATCGGGCGGCGCGCCCGCCGATCTCATAATATGTTCCTGGGGCGTGCGCCGTTCGTTGCAGAGCGTTTTCGCGGCGAACAAACGCGTAATCGACACCGTGGAACTCGCGGGCGGATACAAGGCTATGAGTTATAACGGAATACCCGTGGTTGCGGACAGGTTCTGTCCGTCGGGATGTATGTATCTTCTCAATACCAAGGACTTCACGCTTAACCAACTTTGCGACTGGCAATGGCTTACCGGCGACGACGGCAGCATATTGAAACAGGTGGCGGGCAAACCCGTTTACACCGCCACTCTCGTGAAATACGCCGAACTCGTCTGCGCCCGCCCCTACGGACAGGGCGTTATTAAAGGCATAACGGAATCCTGACGGTAACCGCGATAAAACAGAGCGTCTTTAAAAGGATTTTAACGATTAAAGGCGGTTCGTAACTTACTCCGCACCGCCCGTCCGCGGACGGGCGGTGCGGTTTTATAACTTAAAAGGGAAAAAATAAGGAGAAGAAAATGACGATAAAAGAAGTAATTATCGGCGCGGCTACGCTTGCGGGCGAAGAAAAAACCGCGAAAGCGCTTATCGACACTGAAACCGCTGACGATAAAGAAATTCTCGGCAGGATAGATTTGCTTACGAGACTCGCGAATCTCGTTATAGGCGAAACCGCCGCGACGTATATTCCGCTTAAAACGGAAGAAAAAGTCGGGACGGCGGACGGCAAGGTGTATTACGCCGACCTTAAAAAGAACGCCGTGAAAATTTTAGGCGTTTACGACGAATTCGGCGACAAACTCGCCTTTAAGCACTTCGGAGAATACTTTTCGTCCGCGCGCGGAACTCTTTCGGTCGTTTACGCTTACAGCCCGTCCAATCTCGGACTCGACGACGACGCGGGCTATACCGAAAGAGACGTCTCCGCGAACGTTCTTTCTTACGGCGTGGCGGCGGAATATTGCCTTACGCAGGGAAGGTTCGACGAGGCGGTGATGTGGCGCGAACGCTATTCGGACGGAATAGAAGCGTTTTGTCTGCCCGAAAACAGAAGGACGAAAAGGAGAGGGTGGCTATGAAAACGAAAGCGGACGGTTTTCGCCGCGTCGCCCTTTCCGAAAAGACTTTCTCTTTTCCGAAAAGCGCGTTTAAGAAAGAAATGCGCGGCGGGTTCACGGCGGCGTGCGCTTTGCCCGCGGATAAAACGGTGATAAAACACTATTCGGTGCGGGACAAAATGCTTTTGTACTGTTCCGACGGCAAGATGTACTCGTTTACAGACGGAGAGTGCGTCGCCGCGACGGACAAGGTCTTTACAAGTCCGCCGGACGTAATCGCAATCACGGCGGAAGGCAGTGAAAAACTGTTGTTCGTTACGCCGGACGTAAGCGTTACCGAAGGTTCTGACGAGACCGAACGCGGCGTTCCGCACGGCGACTGTTACGCGGTCGTAAACGGTATGCTTTTCTCGGCGAAAGGCAGGGTTATACGCTTTTCCGCGCCGTTCGACTTTATCGAATTTTCCACCGACCTTAATCTCGGCGGATATTTCGAGACGGACCGTGAATCGGGCGACGTGCTTTATATGTGCGAACGGCAAGGAAAACTCGTCGCGGTGTGCAGGCACGCGATTCTTTCGCTCGGCATTACGGGCGAAAGAACGGATTATACCGCTCGGAAAATAAACGACGGTTATCTTGACGTCCTGGCCGGCAGCGCGGTTAAAACGGGCGAAAAGGTTTACTTTATAAGCGACGGCAGACTCGCGGAGTCGGGCACGGCGACGACTTTTTACGACCTGCCCGCGGACGCGGATTTATCCCGCACGGGAATTGCGCGAACGCGCGGCGGGTTTTATCTTCTGCCTTTATCGGACGGCGAAAAACTGCTTTGCTTTAAGAGCGGCGGCGACTGCGGCGCGTTCGTTACCGACGGGAAAGGCTACGTTTCGGAAGACGGGTTCGCGATAGACGCGAGCGCGGGCGAATTATGTTTTTTCGACTGCGCGGCGGCAAACGGCGTTTCACGTGTCGAAAGCAATCTCGGCGTTCAGGGACTTAAAAGAATAGGCAAAGTTTACGTATACAACGGAGTCGGCGCGACGGTGTCGGTATCGGGAAACGGATGCGAGCGCGTTTACGCGCCCGAAAAGCCGTGCGAGTCGTTCGGGTGCGGCATTTTCGCCGACGTTTTGTCGGTTGCGATCAAAGGAAGCGCCGACAACGTTGAAATTACGGTTAAATACACGGTTACGGGGGATTGAAAATGCAATTTACATTACCTACTACCAAGGCGGAGATGTATTCCGTCTTGCAGAGCATATATTCGTATTACAGGATAACGAGAGAAGGATTCACGCAGGCGACTTTAAGTCCGCTCGAAATCGCGGACGAAACGTATACTGAACCCGACGAAGCAAGCCTTGCGGAGAAAGCGGAAACGCTTGTAAAGGCGGCGCAGACAAGAGAAACGCTCGCGCTGAAAAAGTCGATTAACGAACGCATCGCCGCGTTAAGCGCAGAAAAGAACGCTTACGAAAACGACCTTTTAACGCTCGTGGCAGGGATAAACGCGGCTTACGACGCAAGCGAAGAAAAGGTGGAGAGAGAAGCGGTAAAAAAGGGGTTCGCACATTCTAACGTAGTCATCGATAAACTCGCGGAGTTAGAAGATAAAAGAAATGCCGCCGTAGCGAAAGCGACAGCCGACAAAAACGCGCTCGTCGCCCGTGCGGAAGCGGAAATAGCCGCGCTGAACGAAAGCCTTAGCGGCGCGGATTCTTATTACGCGGACGTGCACGCTTACGAAAAGGCGGCAAAGATTGAAGAACTGAAAGATGCGCAGGCAAAAGCGAAGAAAGAAACGTTCAGGTACAACAACGGCGTGTCTGAAAAGATACAGCGGTACGAGAACGAAATAAAAAAAGCCAATATGTCGTATCAGTTGAAGTTTATGGAAATAAAGAGCAACTACTTTACCGTAGAACAACTGTTCGAAATGGGGTATTATAACGACGTGATGGACTGCATAAGCGCGTATTACGACCTGCTCGACGCGAACGAAGCGTATCAGGACATCGTGAACGAATCTCGGCTGGTGTTTTATCTCGACGACTATTATCAGGACGTGGTGTATATGTACAAAATGCGCGCGTCCGCTTAAAAACGTCTCAAAAACACCGCGGAGAGCGGCGAAGAAATATGCGGCAAAAAAATGCGGCAATAAAAGGGAAAAAGGAAAACACGGTCGTGCGCGCCGCGGAATAATCCGCGGCGCGCACGGTTTTTTTTACGGATAAACGGCTGCGTAACGGTTAAAGACGTAAAAAGATTTACGATGTACGAATTTATGATTTTACAAATTCGTTTTTATGTGATATCATATAACTATGAGCAGAAAAGTAAAAATAGGCAACTTAACGATAGGCGGCGGAGAGAAGATTGCGGTTCAGTCTATGTCCACGCTTAAAATATCCGACGTCGGCGCGGCGGCGGAACAGGCGCAACGCCTTAAAGAGGCGGGGTGCGATATTCTGCGTTTTTCGGTGCAGACGGAAGCGGACGCAAAGGCGTTTAAAGAAGTGAAAAAGCGCGCGGGAATACCGCTCGTGGCGGATATTCATTTCGATTATCGGCTCGCGATTGCGGCGATAGAGGGTGGCGCGGATAAAATAAGGATAAACCCCGGCAATATCGGCGGCGAAGACAAGGTGAAAAAAGTTGCCGACGCGCTTAAAGCGGCGGGTATACCCGTGAGAGTCGGTTCCAACACGGGCAGTCTCGACAAGGAATTTTTGCGCAAGTACGGCAAAAACGAAATATCTTTGGGCGAGAGCGCGCTCAAGAACGCCGCGTGGCTCGAAAAGTACGGCGTGCATAACGTGGTGCTGTCGGTAAAGGCG
Source organism: uncultured Clostridia bacterium (assembly GCA_945917475.1). Lineage (GTDB taxonomy): Bacteria > Bacillota > Clostridia > Christensenellales > Borkfalkiaceae > UBA1259. Next base: position 8,157 of record CAMEHL010000047.1, read on the forward strand.
TCGTCCGTTCCGCTTACGGTAAAGGCGTACGAATACGTCGCGGCGAAGGCGGACTATCCGCTGCACGTCGGCGTTACGGAAGCGGGTACGGAATATAACGGCGTGATAAAAAACGCGGTTGCGCTCGGCGCGTTGCTGTTAAATGGCATAGGCGACACGGTAAGGGTAAGTCTTTCGGCAGACCCCGAACGCGAGATAGTCGCGGCAAAATCCATTTTATCCGCGGCGGGGCTTTATAAAAACCGCGCGGAAGTGATAGCCTGTCCTACCTGCGGCAGATGCGAGTGGAACTGTATGGAGTTCGCGAAAAAGACGGAAGAATACGTGAAAAACGTTGTAAAACCCGTTAAAATAGCGGTTATGGGTTGCGTTGTGAACGGACCGGGAGAAGCGGCGGACGCCGATTTGGGCGTTGCGGGCGGCAAGGACGGCTGCGTGATTTTTTCGGGCGGGAAAATCCTTAAAAAAGTGAAAGAAGAAGAACTCGAACGCGCGTTCTTCGGGGAGATAGACAGATGGCTGTCGTGAGAAGTTACGACGAATTCATAAACGAGATAAAAGGTCTTGACGAGCGGCTTAAAAACCTTAAAGTCAAGGCGGTGGAAGTGGACAGGTATGCGCGGTCGGTTACCTACCGTTTTATATGCGACAAACCCGTGGACGACGAACTTAAAAAACGAATCGCCGAAAAAGCGGTTAAACTCACGCCCGAAACGTTCGGGGAAGTGTTCGTGAAGGTGGAAAAAATCGCGAGCGACAACCAACTCGTCAACCTTGCCGCGTATGAGTACCTGAAAAAGAACTATCCGTCCGTTTCCATTTTTATGGACGAATCGGACGTGTCTTCCGACGTGATAGGCAACGTCGTGAAATATACTCTTAAACTTCCCGCGGACGGCGCGGATTACGTTACGAAAAACGGCGCGCTTAAAAAACTCGACGAATACCTGTCGCAGAGATTCTGTTCGGACTTCGTGGGGACTACCGAGATAAAAACGGACGTGGAAAAGGTCAATCTTCTGTCCGAAGAAGTGTACGAGAGCGAACTGCAGAAGATTATGCACCGCACTATCAAAGTCAGAGACGTCGTCCCGATAGACGACGTTACGCTCGGCGATTCCGCGCAGTATATAGAAGACCTTGAAAACGGCGCGGTTACCGTTTGCGGAACGGTTACTTCGACGGAAGAACGCACTACGAAAACGGGCAAACCCTTTTTTATTATACATATAGACGACACGACGGGCAGGACGGGCGGCGTGTACTTTACCAAAAAGAACACTTACCCGAAAATAAAAGAGATTAAAGAAGGAGACGCCATTATCGCCCGCGCGACGCTCGGCGACTATAACGGCAGACAGTCGCTCACTTTCGAAAAGATCAACAGATGCACCTTCCCCGAAGATTTCAAGCCCGAAAGCAAGGCGAAAAAAAATCCGCCGAGAAACTACAAAAAGATTTTCCCCGAATCCGCCACGACGATCAAGGTAAAGAGCGTGTTCGACGAAGAAACCGCGCTCCCCGCGGAACTCACCGAAAAAGATTACGTCGTGTTCGATCTGGAAACGACGGGACTCGAAAGGACGGAAGAGATTATCGAGATAGGCGCGGTAAAGATACGCGGCGGCAAAATCGCAGAACAGTGGACGACGCTTGTAAAAGCATCTAAACCGCTTACGGAAGAAAACACTAAACTTACGGGCATTACCGACGAAATGCTCGCCGACGCACCGAAGATAGGAGAAGTTCTGCCCGATTTTATGAAGTTTATCGACGGGACGGTGCTCGTCGCGCATAACGCCGACTTCGATATGTCGTTTTTGCGGCGCGACGCGGCGGCGGAAGAATACGAGGTGCGCAACAAAGTAGCGGACACTATGGTTATGGCGAGAACGTATCTTTCGGGGCTTGCAAACAACAAACTTAACACCGTAGCCGATTATTTCGGGGTGGTATTCCGTCATCACCGCGCATTGAGCGACGCTTACGCCACTGCGGAAGTCTTTATAGAACTGATGAAAATAAAGGCAAACCGTGAAAAAAACGACTGACGG
>CAMEHL010000048.1 GCA_945917475.1 uncultured Clostridia bacterium
CGCCCCAAGAAACTCCGGTTATTCCGACTTTGGAAACGTCCACGTTAGGTAAAGAAAAAAGAATATTTGAAGCAAGTATTGCTGACGTTACATAATGATAATATCTCTGACACGATATTTCTTCGTCGCCTTTTGTCAACGGTGCAGTCGTAGGGATTTCAGTGTATCCTTCTTCCTTAAATACGCCGCAAAGTTCACGCTTGCATGTCTTTCCATCGTCCTTTCTTTCCGTGTCCCACGCATTTTTGATCAATGGAAAATCGCCCGCTGTATTCATAGCGATCGCAATATATCCCAAATCGTTCCATATCTTTACCCAAGATAAAAAGGCGTGCCCCCCGCCGCCGTGAACCAACACTACAGCCTTGCGTTTTTCATCCTTTTTTAAATCTTTCGGAAATCCTAAATAGGCGAATACTTTCGTCTTTTTATCCAAATAATTTACACCGTCGTAGGTGATTGCATATATATTTTCAAATGGTTTATCCGGCTTGAATTCATGTATATACTTATACATTGGAACAACACCGATTAAATTTTTAATCAATAAATCTAATTCTAAACTATCCATATAATTATTCTCCTTTTACAATTAACCCCAAAATTCTTAAATATTTGTCTATCTGCACATTTAATTATTTCAAAAGCAGTTTTGTCGTTGCAACTAAATCTATCATTAACGTAATACACGTCAAATGCATTATATAATAGTATAAAATATTATTTAAAAAAAGTCAATTACTTAATAAATGTATCTAACTACCAAATCCCGCCACCACGACTATTTTGTATCATACTCTCGATAGTGTTTTTTAGTGATTTTTCAATAATTTTCTTATACCTTTCTTACTTTATAAAATCTATTTTTAACAAAATCGTTAAAAAATGCCCAAAAACATAGCAAAAGCGGGCAAAAAGTGGGAACACTTTTTGTCCGCTCTATATGGTGCACCGCTTGAAAACAAGATTGAACTTTCGAGTTCTTCAAGCGATACGGTTTCTTCTTTACCGTTTGCATTGTAGACGATTTTCATATGGTCGTCGTACAGATAAATCGAATTGATAAATGCGTCTATTATCTTTCTCTTTCCGTCCTGCGTGGATATATCTATCTTTTGGAAATTATTGAGAGCCATTCTGAAATGGTCTTGCGTGAATATCGGGGCTTTTAACTGCTCTTTGGCGATTGCGTCGTTGAGTTCGTTCTGTTCTTTTTCCAGCTCTGCAAGCCGCTTTAAGAGAATTTCCGTCGCATAGCCTTTCTGTACGGCGTTGACGATATTCTCAATCTCTTTTTCTTTTTGCTTTAACTGCTCCTGTAATTTGGGTAGCAAGGTACTTTCCGTGTATTGCAACTCATACAGCTTTGCCGATAACCTCTCTATCACGCCGTCGTCACGGAGAAATTCCATTGTCTTGTGGACGATAAAATCTTCTAATTTGGTCTTGCTTACAGGCTTTTTGCCGCATTCGTGCTTCTTCTGCCGAACGCAAGCATAATACCGATAAACAACGCCTTTCGTTCCGCTCGTCCCTGCCTGCGCAACCATCATTGCGCCGCAACGCCCACAAAAGAGTTTGGTCGTCAAAAGATAATCGTCATCCGCCGTGTGTCTTGCCGGCGCTTTCGAGTTCTTGGCAAGTTCTAACTGTACGGCGTTGAAAAGTTCTTCCGATACAATCGGCGGTACGCTGTTTTTGATTACCACACCCATATGACTGTATTCGCCTATGTAAACTCTGTTGGAAAGCATATACCGAATGGCGTTATACCGCAAGGGCTTGCCGTTGGAACGGGTAACTTTACGCTCGGACATTATATTGAATATCTCTTTTACCGTCTTTCCGTCGTTGCTCATTTTGAATATTTCGGCAACGATAGGAGCGGCTTTCGAATCTATATCGAGCTTGCGTTCCGTATTGACCACATACCCGAAAGGAGTATTTCCGCCGTTCCAAAGACCTTTTAAGGCGTTTTCTTTCATACCACGTGTAACCTTTTCGGCTAGTTCTGCGGAATAGAACTCCGCCATGCCTTCCAAAACACTTTCTAAAAGTATGCCTTCCGAGCCTTCGGCTATCGTTTCCTTTGCAGACACGACCTTTACTCCGTTTTTACGGAGCAAAGCCTTATAGTGTGCGCTGTCGTATCGGTTACGGGAGAACCTATCCAACTTCCACACGATTATACAATCGAAAGCGTGCTTGTAGCTGTCCTTTATCATTCGCTGAAATTCAGGGCGGTTGTCTGTTTTTGCAGAATAGGCGCGGTCTATGTAATTGCCGATGACCTGAATATCGTTATAGGTGGCGTATTCCATACACTCTCTAAGCTGACCTTCAATCGAGGCTTCCGTTTGGTTATCTGACGAATAACGTGCATAAATTACGGCTCTCATTTGTTCTGTTCCTCCATAAGGCGTAAAAGCGTTTGCTTCAATTTCGCATTTGCGGGAGAGTTGGGATCAAAACACATTTCAATAAGCTCCTGCATTTGCTTATTGTCTTTCAAGACCTTTGGCTGATAGTCGTATAACTTCCCCTGCGGATTGTCGCATCTGCCGAAAATATAATCGAGAGAAACGTCAAAATAATCGGCGTACCACAATAAAATAGCATTCGGAACATCGCTTTGACCACTTTCATAACGAAAAATTGCTGGCTGTGCTACTGTTCCAATCTCTTTTGCAATAAATGATTGTGACTTTCCGATGCTCTCGCGCAATGTCTTTAATCTGTTTCCAATTGTATTATTCATTATTGATATCCTCGAGTATTTATTATATACTTTTTCTAAATTAAAATCAATATGAAAATAGAATTATTTTCTAAAACTTCTCTAATAAATGCTTGACTAAATTGAATTGTTATGGTATACTGTGGCATAGAAAATGTTTGAGGTGAACGGAGTGATTAAATTTTCTTGCTAAATCATTATATTGCAAATTTCGAAAGTAGTTATGCTTTTGTGATTTGCGTTATTGCAAGAAAGTGAAATCTGTCTATATCTCAAATATAAGTATAAAATTATTTTGAGCATTTACCGAACTATGAGAGATTACTTTCTCATAGTTCTTTTTTACTTTTAAGGAGGTTTTTTATCCATGTCAGTCATAAAAATTGAAAATCTTACTTTTGCCTACCCATCGAGCTTCGATAATATATTTGAAAATGTCAGTTTTCAGATAGATACGAATTGGAAACTCGGTTTTATTGGCAGAAATGGCAGAGGAAAAACAACTTTTTTGAATATCTTGCAAGGTAAATATGAATATCAAGGAAAAATAACATCTTCCGTTCAATTTGATTATTTTCCATACAGTGTACCAGATAGAAGCAAAATAACAAATTCTATTTTACAGGGAATTTGTCCTATAGCCGAAGAATGGCAAATTATGCGTGAATTATCCTATTTGGAAGTGGATGAAAATTGTTTATACAGACCATTTGATACTTTATCAAATGGAGAACAGACAAAGGTTTTACTTGCAGCACTGTTCTTGAATGAAGGGCATTTCTTGCTTATAGACGAGCCTACCAATCATTTGGATATGCGAGCAAGAGAGTTAGTTTCAGCATATTTGCGCAAGAAAAAAAGTTTTATATTAGTATCCCACGACAGATGTTTTTTGGATGGTTGTATCGACCATGTGCTTTCCATCAATCGTTCCAATATTGAAGTTCAAAGCGGAAACTATTCTTCTTATATGGAAAATTTTGAACGTCAGCAAGATTTTGAACGCAGACAAAACAGTCGATTACAAAGCGATATTCAACGGCTGCAAGAAACGACAAAACGCACCGCAAATTGGGCAAATAAGGTAGAAAAAACAAAAAATGGCATTTTAGATTCCGGATTAAAACCAGATAAGGGATATATAGGCCATAAGTCAGCCAAGATGATGAAAAGAGCGAAGGATGTAGAAGCAAGGCAGCAAAAAGAAATTGAGCAAAAATCAACATTGCTCAAAAATGTTGAAATTGAAAGCGGTCTCAAAATCTCACCATTGACATACCGTTCTGAACGGTTAATTTCTCTCTCTGACGTTGTACCGTTTTATGGCAATAACAAGGTATGTAAGCCTGTAACATTTGATATTATGCGTGGAGATAGAATTGCCCTTGAAGGTAAAAACGGTTGCGGTAAAAGCAGTATATTAAAATTGTTGTACGGACATTCAATAGATTATTTGGGGATAATAGAAAGAGGTTCAAATCTTACTATTTCTTACGTTCCGCAAGACACCTCACGCTTACGGGGTACACTTTCCGATTTTGCGTTTTCGGAGCATATAGATGAAAGTTTGTTTAAGGCCATTCTTCATAAAATGGGGTTTCAAAGACAACAATTTGAAAAAGATATAACAAACTTTTCGGAAGGACAGAAAAAAAAGGCTTTGATCGCTAAAAGTCTTTGCCAACAAGCACACCTATATATTTGGGATGAACCTTTGAACTTTATAGATACTTATTCGCGTATTCAAATTGAAAATTTGCTCATGCAGTTTCGGCCCACAATGATTTTTGTCGAACATGATAAAACATTTCAGAATAAAATTGCAACACGTATAATCAAATTTTAGCATCGAAATACGAACAAATGTTTGTATTTTATTGACAAACAGAAATGGATATGATATAATGCAAGAGTACAGGTGTAGATGTCGCCTGTACTCTTTTGCCATACTTTGAAGTGCGTATGGCATTGTTCTCCCCCTATAAAGGGGACGCAGATTTTTCTGCGCAGCGGAGCGGAATTGCTCCGCGAAGTTTTCAGCGCTTATCGCGCTGCACCCGAGCCGTCTGAAAGACGAGCCGTTATGGGCTTTGTAAGCGTACAAATTTTGAACGTGTAAAGCCCCTATATGGTTGTCGTTTTTCGTCAGGCAATGAGGGGCTTTTTGTGATACGATTTTTCGAAAAAGCCGTTATGCCCCATTGCCAGAAAAAGACGCGCGATGACAGGCTTTATAAGAGTACCGTTTTTTAAGAGGAAAGCCTTTGTTATCGTGTGTTTTAAGACGTGCCGTGACGGGGTTTTATAAGCGTACAATTTTAGATGTCGGGGCGCGAGAGCGTATTCAACAGTCGGCATCACAATAGAATGGCTAACCACCATAGAGCAATTAAACCTGCTAAATAAGGTTCAAGTCGGTGAAACGTTAAGGATTTCAGCGACTTTTTTCATTTTCTTTTTTCGGCATTAACCCACTACTATGTGGTGGTTAAGCAGATATTAAAAAATCAATTTGGAGGAATTTATGAGCAAGCAAATGACAATCAGACCGCCTTAATTCAGGCAACCAATCGCAAGCCAAATGCGAGCAAAATGCAAACCAAAACGAAAACGAGCAGAGCGAGAAAATCAACTTACAAATGGGCGTAAGTGTAACTCACTACACTTACTTTGTAAGTTCCGTTCGCTCTGCGAGGCTTTTTAACCACTAAAAAATAAAATATTAGGAGGACAAGAAAATCAGTTATTTAGTATGTCATATGGAAAAATACAAAAGGCAGGAAGTCAGCCCTGTCGAGGAGGAAAACGAAAGAGACGAAACGTATCAGGCGAGCAATCCGCAGATAGACAGCTCCCGAACGCACCTCAATTATCACCTTATATTGCCCAGGAAAAGTTATATGGAAATAATCAACGAGAGGTTGTCAGAGTTGGAGTTAAAACGCAAAATTCGTTCAGACGCTATCCTGATGAACTCTTTTATTGTGACGTCGGACGGCGAGTTTTTCAAGAGGCTAAACCCGTGGGAGATTGACGAGTTTTTCAGGGACTGTGTAAAGTTCTTTTCGGACAAGTACGGGGAAGAAAACATGATTTCCGCAGTCGTACATAGAGACGAAACCACGCCGCATATGCACTTAAACTTTATCCCTATTAATGAAGGACGATTGAGCAGTAAAAGTCTTTTCGATAGACAAAAGCTCGCGCAACTGCAAACCGAACTTCACGAGAATATCGGCAGAAAATGGGGATTGCAACGCGGCAAGGAAGGCAGTCAGACAAAACATCTTTCCACGGCAGAGTTCAAGGCGAAGAAGATTATCGAAGGCGCAGAGCAACGTGAACGAAAAATCGACGAGCAGACCGAGAAAAAGAGAGCCGAGTTAGACGATTTAACACAAATCGTTCAAGTTGTAGAAGATGCCAAGAATAAACCTATCCCAAAAAAGAGAAAGGACGCAGAAAAAGAAATTGTTTCGCTTCGCACAACTAACGCCGAACAAGCAAGGCAATTGCAAATTGTTGGTAAGGACAGGGATTACATATTCAGCCTTCTCAAACAAAAAGAACAAGAAGCCGAGAGATACAAACGAAGTGCAGAAATTCTTATAAAATTAAAGGAGTTTGCCCCTGACGAGTTAACGCAACTACAAAGACTTGCCACCGAGCGAAAGGAACAAAAAACCAAACCGTCCACTTCCTCTAACAACAGCAAGTGGACGAAATAACCGATTTAGTCGATTAAATAAAGCTACGTCGTGACGCTTGCCCTTAACGGGCTAAAATCTTACGGATAAAATTACGTGAAATGAAAATTTCTAATTGAAGTATTTATGGAGGTTATTATGAGTACATAATGTCGAGAAAAAAGGCTACGCCTAAATCGGATTTTGATATTCCTGATTATCAGCTTGAATCTCTTGCAAGAGTTCTATTACCTATTTTTCAGGAATACCTGTCGTCCGAGCAGGGACAAAAAGATTACGCCGAATGGCAAAAAACACAACTGAATAAAAAACTCAATAATAAAGAGTCCCGTTAAACAGTACAGGGATTGACCGTCTAAAAAAGATATGACGGCAGATAGGAAACCGCCGAAAACGTGCGGTATATAAGTGTTTAGTATAGTAAATTTTTAGGTTGAGCCGAAGATAATAAACCTACAAATAACGGCAGAGCCGATAGAGCAATCACGCTCTATCGGCTCTATTTTCATTTATGGAAATTTTTAAATTCCTCAATATAGCAAAATAGCCCGAACGTCTTTTTTATAGTAAAGAAGTTCAAGCTATTAAGACTTGGTGCGGGTGGCAGGACTTGAACCTGTACGCTTTTAAGGGCATAAGAACCTGAATCTTACGTGTCTGCCAGTTTCACCACACCCGCACTGCTAAAAAGTCGCTTATTTGCCTGCGACTTTTATATTCTATCACATTTTTTCGAGAATGTAAAACGTTTTTAATCACTTTAACGGAAGAACCGCTTTCGCATTTAGCGTTAAATCGGCAAAGTTTCGTTTGGCGTATTGCAAGTACCCTTCGGCGGCAATCATTGCGCCGTTATCCGTGCAATAGCGTTTTTCGGGCAGAACGAGTTTAACCCCATCGCTTTCCGCCGCCGAAAGGAGCGAATCTCGCAGGTAACCGTTCGCGCCGACGCCGCCCGATACCGCGATCGTTCTATAACCCGTTTCTCTCGTTGCCGCCATAGTCTTTTTTACGAGAACGTCTATCGCCGCGTGCTGAAAACTCGCAGCCACGTCCGCGGCGTTCACCGTTTCCCCTTTCTGCCGCGTATTGTTTACGTAATTGATTACGGCGGTTTTAAGACCGCTGTACGAAAAGTCGTATTTGCCGCCGTCATAACCTTTAAGCATTTCAGGCAGTTTAACCGTGTTTTTGCCCGCCGCCGCAAGTTTCTCTATATTAGGTCCGCCGGGATAAAGAAGTCCCAGAACGCGCGCGACTTTATCGAACGCTTCGCCGACGGCGTCGTCGAGCGTAGAGCCGAGCGGTTTTAAAGTATAATAATCTTCGACTGCGATAACGGCGGTGTGTCCGCCGCTTGCGAGCAGAGTGATGAACGGCGGTTTAAGGTCTTTATCGGCAAGATAACCTGCCGCGATATGCCCCCTTATATGACTAACGGGAACGAGCGGCTTACCCGTTGCGAACGCGAGCGATTTCGCGAACGAAACACCGACTAAAAGCGCGCCTAAAAGCCCCGCGCCTTCGGTTACGGCGAAAGCGTCTATCTCGTCGAGCGTAAGCCCCGCTTTGCCGAGCGCGTTTTCGGTAGCGGTAAGGATAGCGGCGGTATGCATACGCGACGCTATTTCCGGCACGACGCCGCCGAATCTGGCGTGTTCCGTAGCGGAACTGATAATTTCGTCCGCTAAAATCTCGCGCCCGTTGCGGACGATTGCGACAGCCGTTTCGTCGCAAGAAGATTCTATACCCATTATAACGGGGTTCTCCCTGACGGAAAACCCCTTGATTTTATCGGTGTAACTCATAAGCACTATTGCGATTTTTTCAGGTAATCGTTTATAAATCCCTGAATATCTCCGTCCATAACCGCCTGAACGTCGCCCGTTTCGTAGCCCGTTCTGTGGTCTTTGACGAGCGTGTAAGGGCAGAACACGTAACTTCTTATCTGACTGCCCCACTCGATTTTCTTAATTTCGCCCTTGATATCCTGGTCGCGTTCCAACCGTTCGGCTTCGCGGCGTTCGAGAAGTTTGCTTATAAGCATACGCATAGCCATTTCTTTGTTTTGCGTCTGACTTCTCTCGTTCTGGCAGGAAACTACTATGCCCGTCGGAATATGCGTGATTCTTATGGCGGAATCGGTTTTATTGACTTTCTGTCCGCCCGCGCCGCTCGACCTGAACGTATCAACGCGTATTTCTTCGGGATTGACGGTTATTTCTTCGTCGTCGATAATTTCGGGCATTACTTCGAGCGAAGCGAAAGACGTATGCCGACGCTTGTTAGCGTCGAACGGTGATATTCTCACGAGCCTGTGAACGCCCTTTTCCGCTTTGAGATAGCCGTAAGCGTATTCGCCGTCCACTTTGAACGACACGCTTTTGATACCCGCTTCGTCGCCGTCGAGACGGTCGAGTTCGGTAAGAGTATAGTTCTGTTTCTGCGCGTAACAGATATACATACGGTAAAGCATTTCAGTCCAGTCGCAGGCTTCAGTGCCGCCCGCGCCCGCGTGCAAGGTCAAAATAGCGTTAAGATTGTCGTACTTTCCCGACAGCAACGCTTTAAGGCGCATTTCTTCTATGCTTTTTTCCACTTCTTTGAGTTCGGCGTCGATTTCCGCGAACAGACTCTCGTCCGACTCGTCGGCGAGTTCTATTATCTCGCCCGCGTCGTTTACCGTCTTTTCCGCTCTGGAAAACGCGCCCACTTTGCCCGATATCGCGGCGATTTCTTTGGAAATCTGCTGCGATTTGGCAAGGTCGGTGTAAATCTCGGGTTTTTCGGACAGTTCGGTTTTCTCTTTTAACTCGCTTTTAAGTCTTTCGACGTCAAAGAGAGTGTCCCGTCTCCGCAAGGATACCTTTCAATTCTTTAATTCTGAGTTTGTACTCGTCGACTTTTAACATTATATAAATTCCTTATAAGTTTATTCACGCGGTTATCGCGCGCGTTTTAAGTATTCCGCGACGGGCGCGTACAATGAGGTACGCAACCGAGCGCGAGCGAGCGCGCAGGCGTAAGACGTGCCGCTATACTATTTTCGGACTATTTGTTCGCACCGCAGCAGTTTTTATACTTCTTACCGCTTCCGCACGGACAGGGGTCGTTTCTGCCCGGTTCTTTTACGGGTTTTCTCATATAGTTTGCGGGCGTGCTGCCTTCTTTATTGGTAGTAAGGTCTTTCTTTTCTTCTTTCTGCAACGCGGGAACACGCCTCAATTCCGCTTTCAGTAAAAGCGTAATCGTGTCGTCCTGAATTGCGAAAGTCAAGTCTTCGAACATCTCGAATCCTTCTTTCTTATATTCGACGACGGGGTCTACGTTGCCGTAGCCGCGCAGGCTTATGCCCTTGCGGAGTTGATCCATCGCGTCTATATGGTCTATCCACTTGCTGTCGATATTTTTAAGGAGAACCATTCTCTCGACTTCGGAGAAGTTGACGCCTTCTTCTTTGTATCTCGCGATTTTATCTTCGTAAACGCGAATCGTTTCTTCGGTAAGTTTAGCGAGAAGATAATCCACGTCCCAATTTTCGGCGCGTTCTTTCGTAACGAATCCGGAGCCTTTGGGCAGAAGTTTCATTTCGATTGCGGCGTTAAGCGCGTCCAAATCCCATTTTTCGGGTTTATCTTCTATATTGATTACCGAACTTACCGTCGCGCGGACGAAGTCGGGAACGAGTTTAACGATTTCTTCGTGAACGTTTTCGTCTTTAATCACGCGCATACGCTCCGCATACATAACTTCGCGCTGTTT
>CAMEHL010000049.1 GCA_945917475.1 uncultured Clostridia bacterium
GTTGGATAGAAAAGAAACTGTCCTATTTTAAGGCGTAAGGGGGACGTATGAACGAAAATTCAAACGCATATCTCAAAATAAACGGCTTTACCAAAAAGTTCGGCGAAACCGAAGTATTAAAAGGCATAAATCTCGATATAGAAAAAGGACAGGTAGTTACGATAATCGGTTCTTCCGGTTCGGGAAAAACCACGCTTTTAAGATGCATAAACTTTCTCGAAACGCCCGACGAAGGCGTTATGACGTTAGACGGCGAAACCCTTTTCGATTCCGCGGATAATAAAAAAGAAACTTTCGCCGCGCTGCGCGAAAAACGGCTCAATTTCGGACTCGTTTTTCAGTCTTTCAATCTTTTTCCGCAATACTCGGTTTATAATAATATAACGCTCGCCCCTAACCTGCTGCTTAAAGAAAAATTCAAAGAATTGAAAAAGACGGAAAAAAACAAAGCGGCACGCGCGGCGTTTCTTAAAACCGAAAAGGAAAAAATAGACGCCGAAGCGGAGTCTCTGCTCGTTAAAACGGGGCTTACAGAAAAACGCAACGCTTACCCGTGCGAACTTTCGGGCGGGCAAAGCCAAAGGGTGGCTATCGCCCGCGCACTCGCGCTTAAACCGAGAATTCTGTGTTTCGACGAACCTACTTCCGCGCTCGATCCCGAACTTACGGGCGAAGTGTTAAAGGTTATAAAATCGCTTAAAGACGAAAACAGAACCATGATAATAGTAACGCACGAAATGGGTTTTGCCAAAAACGTATCCGATAAAGTGGTGTTTATGTCGGACGGAGTTATATGCGAACAGGGCGCGCCGTCTGAAATTTTCGATTCGCCGAAATCGGATAAATTAAAGGCATTTTTAAATAACGTAAAAGATAAGGAAGGAGAATAAAATGTCGGGAGATATAATCAATAACCATAAAGAATTGTTTGAAACCATATTAAAACTCAAAACCATAGAAGACTGCGAGATTTTTTTCGACGACCTTTGCACTTATAAAGAACTCGACTCTATGGCGGGCAGAATTAAAGCGGCGAAACTTTTAATGAAAGGCGAAACTTACGATAAAATAATAAAAGAAACGGAAATTTCGTCCGCAACGCTTTCGCGCGTGAACAAATGCGTAAAATACGGAGAAGGTTACAAAAAGTTTTTATAATATTTCATTGCAGAGAAAAAAGGTTGCTTTTAAGGCAACCTTTTTTTGTAGTTTTTTTAAGTAAAACGGTTTATATTAACTTTTAATTACAACTCTATCACTTTAACGCCGCTCTTTACTGCATAATTCACGGTATTTGCCGAACCGCCGCTCTCGCGCCTTTTATACGCCACTAAAACGCTCGAATTATCGACCATATACATATTTCTTTTTATCATACAATAGGGCGTGTATTCGCGCGAGACGTAAATTACTTCGTCCGCTACGGACAGCATGCGCCCGTATTCTTTTTTATCCTTAAAAGAAAACTTTTCCGCCTGCGAAACGCAGGGAACGCACGCTATAATTTTTATATCTTTTACCTTTCTTATTTTTTCGAGAACGTGAAAACACAGTGTGTCGAACCCTATAGCCATACCTACCAGAAAGGCGTTTATTCCCGACTCGGCGAGTTTATAAAGCTCGTCGTAAACGGTTTTTTCTTCTATATCTCCCGACATTATTCTGTGCCCCGTTACGGAACAGGCTTTTTCTTTATTCCAGATCATAGCGGCTTATTTTTTATTCTCGCGTTGCCGCGCGGATATTTTGCGTCTGTATTTTTCTGTTTTTCTATAACTATAAGCGAACGTTTCGCTCCTTCTAAAACGTATTTGTCGTGCGTTATGATTTTTCCGCCTAAAATTTTAACAGCGTTTTCCGAATCTCTTACTTCTTCATCTGCGTCACCTTTATACGCGAGAAAAATTCCGCCTTTTTTAACGAACGGCAAACAATATTCGGACAAAATATTAAGCCGCGCAACCGCTCTCGCCGTACAGATATCGAACTTCTCGCGATACTCGCTTTTTTTTGCGAATTCTTCCGCTCTACCGCATAAAACGGTTACTTCTTTTAAGTCAAGAGTATCAGCCACCGCCTTTAAAAACTCGCATTTTTTTTCGGTCGCTTCTATTAAAGTAATTTTCAGATCGGGTTTTATAATTTTAAGCGGAATCGCCGGAAATCCACCGCCCGAACCCACGTCCGCAAGAGTTTCGCCTTTCAACAATTCCACACCGAGCGCACTGTCGATAAAATGTTTAACGATTACTTCACGTTCGTCCGTAATCGCGGTGATATTAAACCTTGAATTATATTCGGTAAGCAGCGAAAAATAACTCTTAAAAAGATTTTTTTTATTTTCGTCAATATTAAGTCCGTACTCTTTAAAAAGTTTTTCCATACGATAAAGTATATCATATCAACAAGTTTTTAACAAAACGTTTTTCCGCTTTTCTTTTTTTATTTTTTTTCTTAAATTTAATATTTTAATTTATTATTTAAAACCTTTTATAAAAGTTATCCACAAAACTTTAACCTTTAAGTTTATGATTTCAACCTTTTATTTAACAATTATAAAATCAATAAAATACTGATTAAAAAATGCTTTTCAACATTTCAACTTTTATACTACTTATACATTTAAATAAATATAATAAATAAAAATAAACAACATAGAAAAAGGTTGGATTGCCCGCTTTCTTATTCTTTGTTTTTAAGTGTCTTAAAATCCTTGATTTTTAAGCCATAATATTGTATAATATTTTACAATGCGGAAGTTGTAACCCGCGTATAACGGTTTTTAATATTTTGCCGTCAGGCAAAATATTTGTTTCTTAAAGTAATAATATATCGTTTTTTACTTTTAATATAAAAAAATACGTTGAGGTATAAAGATGAAAGTTATTTGTGACGGTCTCGATTTATCGGACGCGGTTCTTAAAGTCAGCAAGGCGCTTGCCGTAAAGGCGGTAAATCCCGTTTTAGAAGGCATTAAAATTTCCGCCGCGGGCGATAAACTCACTTTAACCGCTACCGATACCGAACTTACGATAGAGAAAACCATCAATGCGGAAGTTCTTATGGAAGGCGAAACGGTGGTCGTAGGCAAGTATTTCGTAGATTTCGTAAAAAAACTCGAAAAAGAACAGATTGAACTTTCGAGACTTTACGACGGACAGTTGCAGATTAAATATTCCGATTCGGAGAGCGAATTACAGGTTTATTCCGCGGAAAAATTCCCCGTAATAAAAGAAGAAAACGACGGCGACTATATCGTTATGAAACAGGGCGAATTTAAGTCCGTCGTCGAAAAAACGTCTATCGCCTGTTCGACGGACGATTCGAGACCTATTCTTAAAGGATGCCTTTTCGAAATAGCGGACGGAAATCTTACCTGCGTCGCGCTCGACGGGTTCAGAATGGCGGTCGTAAAGAAAGAAGTTAAAGCGAGCGGTGAGTTTAAGGCGGTTATTCCGTCGAGAACGCTTTTGGAAATCACGAGAATTTTAGACAGCGACGAAGAAGAAATTAAAGTTTGCGTTCAGAAAAACAATCTTTACGTAAAAGTGAACAATACGGTTATTTATTCTCGCCTTATAGAAGGAGAATTCGTAAAATACAACCATATTCTTCCCACGGCGTTTTCTAACGTTGTAACGGTGAAAAGAGACGCGCTTTTAAATAGTATAGAAAGGGCTGCGATAGTCGCGAGAAACGACAGATACAACGTGGTCAAATTAGATATAAAAGAAGACAGTATGAATATCTCGGCTAAATCCGAGATAGGCAACGTAAACGAAAACATAAGTATAAAACTTAAAGGCAAAGACCTTTCAATCGCCTTTAACGGTAAATACTTATCTGAATACCTGAAAATTGCGGGAGAAGAATTTATAAATCTTAACTTAAACAGCGCGATTGACCCCTGCGTTTTAACGCCGGTAGGCAACGAAGCGTTTATATATCTCGTTCTGCCCGTAAGGATAAACGCATAAAATAAAGGTTATAATTACAAGGAGATTATTATGAAACAGACTTATCAACCTAAAAAGAGACAGAGAAGCAAAGTACACGGATTCCGTCAGAGAATGAAAAACCGTTCGGGAAAGAACGTATTAAAACGCCGTCGCAACAAAGGTCGTCATAAAATATCGGCGTAACCTTTTTTTGGCTGATTTGAAATGACGCCGGATTACAGATTAAAAAAAGAAAAAGAATTCAATCTCGTTTTCAGGACGGGCAAAAGATTATATTCGGATTCTGTTTCCGTGCTATATATCCCCTACGCCCGTCTGAAAGCGGGTTTTGCCGTAGGAAAAAAACACGGCGGAAGCGTTAAAAGAAACAGAATCAAACGGCTTATGAGAGAATCTTTCAGGAGTTTTATTCCCGAAATAAGCGGAAATTACGCTTTCGTTTTTATTCCTAAAATAAAAGAAGAATATTCCCTTGAAAAGTTCAGAAAAGACATGGGATATATATTCCGTAAGGGCGGGTTTATAAAAAAAGATGCTTAAATTTATAAGCGTTAAACTTATAAGGTTTTATCAGAAGTTTTTATCGAAAGGGACTTGCCCTTTCGTTCCGTCTTGCTCCGAATATACTCTTGAAGCGATTTTAAAACACGGTTTTTTTATAGGCGTGTTTTTAGGAATAAAAAGAATTTTAAGATGTAACCCCTGGACGGCGGGCGGTTTCGATAAAGTCCCCGATAAAAAAAGTGTGTTAAAATGGGTCTATTAGAATGAATATTATAAATTTCTTACAACCTGAGATGGGTAATTTTCTGGTAAAAATTATCGCCTGGTTGGTTAAAATTACTTCTTCCGTTGCGGTAGGAGTAGTTTTGTTTACTTTGTTATTGAAACTCATAACTTTGCCGTTCGATTTCGTGTCAAGGGCTTCTATGCGCAAAAATTCCGTTAAAATGGAAAAAATGCGTCCCGAACTCGAAAAACTGCAAAAACAGTACGCCGGCAACAAAGACCTTTATAACAAAAAAATGATGGCGCTCTATAAAAAGAACGGCTATTCTATGTTCGGGGCGTGTCTGCCCACAATCATTACGCTCGTTATATTTATCGTTGCGATAAACGCTTTTACAAAATATTCGAGTTATCAGAACCTTAAATACTTTTACGATATGAGCGTTTCATATAATAACGTCGTTTATTCCGCTTTCGATTTGGGAGAAAAAGACGGAGAAAAAGTTATTTACAGAGAAGAAAACGGCGCGCTCGTAGTAAACGACGAGTTTTTCGTGAAAAACGGCAGCGGAAACGTTACCCTTAAAAAAATCGGAGAAGATGCTGAATTTACAGCCACGGTTACAGTTAATGCGGATAATTACGTTCTGTATACCGATAATTCTTATCTTTCGTATCAGAGAAATTTCACGGTAAACGATGGGACGAGAGTTTACGGCGTTAAATCTTTCGGAGTGAGAGAAGAAAAATTAAATAATAATCCGCTTTCGAGCGCAGAAAACAACTATCTTAAAATAAATTACGACGCGAAAACGGGTACGGGAGACGATTACGAGACCGCTCTTTTAAATAACTCCGGCGCGGAAACGGCTTATACCGCCGCCGAATTCTTAAAAGAAATAGCGAGCGAAAAAGCCGCCGAAACGTTCAGAAACAACGGTTCTAAATTTTTATGGGTTAAAAATATCTGGGTAACTGACAGCCCAATGAAACACCCCGTAGAGAGCGACTGGAAAACGTTCGTTAAAACGTATTCTTACGACGAGAAAAACTCCGGCGGAGATATGAACGAAGAATCTTATAACCAACTTATAAGGAAACTCGAAACGGAACAGACTTCCGCGAACGGCTATTTTATTCTCGTTCTTTTAACCGCGGGTTCGTCTCTTTTGAGTCAGTTGATAATGAGCAAAACCCAGAAGTCGCAGATGGAATTGCAGACGGTAGACGGGCAGGGCGCGCAGCAACAGAAGATAATGATGTGGATGATGCCTATAATGATGGCAATCTTCGCGTTTATGTATACCGCCGCGTTTTCGATATATATCGTTTTAAGTTCGTTCTTAAGTATTTTAACGACGCTGCTTATAAACTTTATAGTGGATATGAAATTTAAAAAGGCGGAAGAACGCGCCGAAAAGGAAGTTGTGAGAAGTAAAGTGCGCGTTATAAAAGAACAGCCGAAAGAAGAAGTTAAAACCAAGAAAAAAGACGAAGAAGAACAGGTGGATTTTCTTTCGGGACTTGCCGACAAGAAAGGTAAGAAAAAGAGATAAAATTTAGTCGCGGAAATCTTCCGCGCAAGGAGAATATAATGCAGTTTGAAGCAAAAACCGTAGAAGAAGCGGTGAAAAACGCGTTAGACGCGTTAAAAATCAGCGAAGAGGAAGCAAAAATAACGGTTATAGAACAACCCGTTAAAGGACTTTTCGGAAGACTTAAAGGGAAAGCCGTCGTAGACGTGGAGAAAAAAGAACCCGATATAGACGAGATTTTTGAAAAAGCGGAAGACAAAAAAGAAAGTAAACCCGCAGGCGACTGTACGCGCGAAAAAGAATTTTTATCTAAACTTTTAGAATTTCTCGATATATCCGCCGAAATTAAAGTCAGCACGTCGGGAGAAAACGAAACGCTTACTCTCGTTACGGACAGTTCTTCGTCGGTTATAGGTTACCGCGGAGAAGTTTTAGACGCTATGCAGACGCTAACGGGCGCGGTCGCGAATATAGGCAGCAAAAATTACAGAAAAGTAGTTGTCGATTGCGAAAATTACCGCGACAGACGCGAAGAAACGCTCGTTAAACTCGCGAAACGGTTAGCGGAAAAAGCGACCGAAATGAGACGCGAAGTGTTTTTAGAACCTATGAACCCGTTTGAAAGGCGCATAATTCACACCGCGCTTGCGGACAGCGAAACGGTTACCACCAAAAGCGAGGGTAAAGAACCCAACAGATACGTAGTAATCGTTCCCAACGACCTTGACGAGTTTTCCAAACCGTTCAACGCGGGCAAGAGAAATACGGGCAACCGCGGCGTAAGGCGCAACGATAAACGCGGAGACAGAAGAAACGACAGAAATTCTTCGGGTAACCGCGGCAGACGTAACGACAGGCGCGGGAGCGGCTTTACCGAAGAAAAGAGAAAAGCCCCGTCGGGATTCGGAACTTATCTCGGGAACAGCCTTAAAGATAAAAATTAAACTAAAATCCCGTATTTCGTACGGGATTTTTTAAAAATGCCGCGATTTTAGTATCGTTTTCGGCGTTTTCGCAAAAAATAATAAAAAACGAAAGGAGACAATTATGGAAATAACCAAAAACAATTTTGATAAAGAAGTTAAAGAGTCTGCCCTACCCGTTCTTCTCGATTTCTGGGCGACCTGGTGCGGACCTTGCAAAATGATTGCGGGCGAAGTGGTTAAAATCGCCGACGAATACGAAGACGCGCTAAAAGTCGGCAAAGTAAACGTGGACGAGCAACCTTATCTTGCGGAAAAGTTCGCAATAGACGTTATCCCCACGCTCGTGTATTTAGAAAACGGAGAAGAAGTTAAAAGAACTTCCGGTTATATGACGTACGGCGAAATAGAAAAGTTTTTCGGACTTAAAAAATAACCGCGGCAATTTGTCGGACAACGGAAAAGCCGCAAAACCGTACGCGTAAACGGTGTAACCGTAAAAGAGTTAAATCTTTAACCAAATTGAATTTTAACTATGAGAAAAGCGGGAAAGTTTCTCCCGCTTTTACTTTTATCCGTTTTATTCCGTAACTTTTAAGCGGCAATGCTTAAAGGTTTATTTTAGGATTGTCCGTACGCTCTAAAAGATAATCGATAGATACGTTGAAATAGTCGGCTATTTTTATCAGCATTGCGTAATCTGCCTGACGACTGCCGTTTTCGTATCGGCTTATCGTGTTCTGGTTTACGTTCAGATCCATAGCCAACTTCTGCTGCGATATTCTCTTTTTTTCTCTTAAAAAACCAAGTCTCATATCCTTGACAATTATTATACCGTTTTGGTATAATAAAAATATCCCGATTTGGGATAATAAACAAAAGAAGGAGAAAATTAGAAAATGTTTTGCAAGAGTTGCGGAAAAGAAGTTAAAGACGAAGCGGTAATCTGCCCCTACTGTGGCTGCGCGCTCGCGAAAATCGCGGTGGACGGCAAAACGGAAAAACCCGAAGAAAAGAGAAAAATCAACGTTTTGTGTCTCGTGGGCTTTATCCTTTCGGCGTTGAGTTGGATTTTAGCGTTATTCGGCACGGTCGCGATTGTGGGTCTTATATTGTCCATAGTTGGGATCGTTCAGGCTAACAGGAAAAAAGAAAGACTTAAAGGTTTGGGGATAGCGGGTATTCCCGTAGCGGCGTGTTCGCTTATATATACGTTATGCGTTCTTATCATTCAGTTCAGCGCCGCCTTATTGTATTGAACGCCGCGCTGACGGCTCTTTACGAGTTATGATTATGGCGTAAAAAAAGGGAAAAATTGAAAAACTGCAGAAAACGGCATTAAGCGGCGGGAATAATAAAAACAAATTATAAATATGATTAACAGAGAGAGGCGGATAATCTCATTATCCGCCTCTCTCTTTTCAGGATTTAATTTTAAGTGATATCACAAATCATCTGCGTCTTGAACGGGTTTTTCGTACTTATCGAAAGATTCCACGCCCGTATAAGAACCCAAAACGTCAAATCTGCTCTGCATATCGGTTTGTTTACGATTTTTTACTTGCAGTTTTTTTCGCCTTTGCATCCTTTTCTTCCGCAAGACCTGGTTTTCTTTTTATCTCTCATATTAACTCCTTTATCGGACTTTCGCCCGACAATAGTATTATGTCCCGAATAAAAAGAATAATTCGTTTTGTTTTTGCCAAATTAAGGTAACCGCAGTATACAAAGCCGCCCTTCTCGTGCCGCCTTTGCCGTACCGTTGCCGTATGCATAGCTGCTTTTAAGGTCGCAACGCGCCGATTTTTTTAAGCGTTACGCTTTTCGTTTCGCTTTTATAAGAGACCGAGCGAAAATTCAAGGCGGGAAAGCGTTTCTTTTTTGCCGATGAGTTCCGCGATTTCGGTTGCGCCGCCCGCGGTGGCGGCTTTGCCCGTAACGGCTACGCGCGCTATCCATAACACCGCCTGTTTTTTTACGCCGAGCGCGGCGGATAAATTCACGAGCGCGGCGAAAAGTTGCGAGTTGTTCCAGTCGGATAAAGCGCCGAGCGTGTTTACGATTTCGGGAATTACCGTTTTAGCGAGTTCGGGCGACGATTTCTGTTTTTCGTTGGTGAACAGCGCGACGTCGTACGCGGCGAATTCTTCTAAAAAGTCGAGTTTTTCGGGTATTTCGCCGAAAGTCTGTATTCTCGGTTTAACGAGAGCGAGCAGTTTGTCCGTATCGTATTTGCCGAACGCCTTGCTCTTTTCAAGGAATTTAAGCGCGTTTTCCTTAAATTCCGCGTCGCTCATTTCTTTAATATATTCGCCCGACAGCCATTTCATTTTGGTTTCGTCGAAAATGGCGGGCGATTTGTTGATTCCGTCGAGCGAGAAGTTTTCTATGAGTTCCGCAAGGCTCATTTTTTCCACGTTGGACTTGGGGCTCCACCCTAAAAGCGCGATATAGTTCACTATAGCCTGTTTTACGAAGCCTTTGTTCACGAAGTCTTCGTAAGAAGCGTCGCCGTTTCTTTTGGACAGTTTGTGCTGGGCGTCTTTCATAATGGGCGGAAGATGAATATAAACGGGTCTTTCCCACCCGAACGCGTCGTACATAAGATTGTATTTTGGCGTGGAAGAAAGATATTCCGTGCCCCTTATTACGTGCGTTATTCCCATCAGGTGGTCGTCGACGACGTTGGCAAAGTTATAAGTGGGCATTCCGTCGGACTTTATCAGGATTCCGTCTTCTATGTCTTTATAATCGACGGAAATGTCGCCGTAAACCAGATCGCGGTAACTTCCCGTTCCGATAGTCGGCACGTTCTGGCGGATAACGTACGGTTCGCCCGCGGCGATTTTCGCCGCGACTTCTTCTTTTGAAAGAGACAGACAATGCTTGTCGTAACGCACGTTGCCTTCTTCGTCTTTTAACGTCGCTACGCGTTCGGGCGAGCAGAAACAGTAATACGCTCCGCCGAGTTCCACGAGTTTTTCGGCGTATTTT
>CAMEHL010000050.1 GCA_945917475.1 uncultured Clostridia bacterium
AAGACCGCATACGGTTCGGCGGGCGGATATCAGGACTGGTGTATAGAACAACTTAAAATTCCGTCGTTCACGATAGAAGCGGGGCGCGACGAACTGTCTCATCCGTTAATGAGAGATTGTCTCGGCGAGATTTACAGAAAAAACAAAGACGTTATAAACGTTATCGTTAAAGCGTTGTTACGGGAAAAAGAAAATGCAGATACTGTTTATGAAAGAAGCGATAAAAGAAGCGCGGAAAGCCTTAAAGGCGGACGAAGTGCCTATCGGCGCAGTGGTAGTGAAAGGCGGTAAAATAATCGCCCGCGCTCACAATCTTACCGAAAGCAAACAAAACGCCACGTATCACGCGGAAGTGCTTGCCATAAACAAGGCGTGCAAAAAACTGAAAAGTTGGCGGCTTATCGGCTGCGAAATATACGTTACCGCCGAACCCTGCGCCATGTGCGCGGGCGCGATTGCAAACGCCCGTATGGACGCGGCGTATTTCGGAGCGTACGAAAGTAAGAGCGGCTGCGCGGTAAGCAAGTACCCCGTTTTAACGGATAACGGGCTTAACCACTCCACCCGATTCACGGGCGGGATAGAAGAAGAAACGTGCGCGAAACTTCTTAAAGATTATTTCAAAGCCAAGCGTAAAAAGCAGTCTTAAAACGTCCCGAAAAGCATTGAAACGGCGGCGGGGGATAACGGGACGATTTTAACCGATAATCCAATAAACAATATTACGGATAAACGATAACCGGACAATAACCGGACAACGAAAGCAGTTCGCCGCGGCAAACGCCGCGGCGAACTGCTTTTAACGATAAAGCCTGAAAAAAAAGAGTAATGCTGTCGCAATTATACTTAAATATCGAAAAATACCGAAAACCGTTATTTCTGCCCCGTAACGGTTACGTCCGTTTCCACTTTCATAACGTTAAGATAATTGTCTTTATATTGCGGATAGAACTTGTAATTATATTGCAGAAGTTTTCTTTTAAGAAACAGAAAATCGCAACCCGTTTCCCTTTCTATTTCAATGAGTTCCGCTATTCTGTCCGTTAAAAACCGTTCGGTTTTTTCTTTAACCGCCTGCGGCAACGGAACGTTTTTCGAGTAAGTTACGTCCGACTTTTCCGTGTTGCGGTCTACGATTTTGCAATATATGTTAAGGCTAAGTTTTACCGTAAAACTCCCGGAATTCGCTTTTACCGTTATTTTGGGAATACACCTGAACACCGTGATAAGGTAATTCGCTTTTTCACCCTCCGTTTCCACGCCTTTTATTTCAATCGTCGTGCCGCGGAATTTATCCGTCAGCGCGTTCAGCAACAGAGTTTGTTCGGCGTTAAGTTTACCCACTTTCACGCCCTTTAAAAACAGCGCGGTTTCTCTCGCGTTAAACAGAGTTTTTCCGCCCGTTCCGTCGGAATTTCCCGTCGCGTTGCCCGAAGCGGGGTCGCCGGAACTTCCGCTCGTGCTTCCCGATTGTCCGCCCGTGCTTTCCGAACCCGAGCCGCCCGACGGGTTTTTACCCGTTCCGTCTGCCGCGTTTTGTTCGGAAACGGTAACTATGGGCATATAAGAAGATTCGCTTTCCGAATAATAGTCGGTGCAGAAAGTTTTAATGTCCGTTTCTGCCACGTCGCTGTCGAACCCCGGGTTTTTAAGGAGAATTTTCTGCAATGCGAACGAAGAAATATTGTCGAGCGGGGTAGAGACTTCGAGAAGTTTTTTCGCTGCGCCGTCGGTGGTGATTACGAGTGCGGAATCCTGCACGCGCAGAGTCTTTGAAAAGTAGTCTAATACCTTAAATACGTTGCCCGACGTCAGGTCGTTTCCCACGATAAGGAGATTGCAGAATTGCAGATTAGGGAACCACCCCGTTTTGTCGCCTATATCTTTTATCGCCGCGCCGATAGTGCCGCCCGTACCCGAGACCTGCGCTTTTTTGTTTTCGGTATTGGCGTCGGTCGCTTCGGGTACGGCAATCTGTGCGGTAACTTCGTATTCTTCGTCGGCGGAGTCAATGGCGATTGCGGTTATAATCGCCGTTTTTTCTATATCTATCAGTCCGAAGTCGTTCGAGAAGAAAAACAAAAACATTACGAAAACGGCGGCAATGATGAGTTTAGTGCGCAGGTATTGCATTTTTCGTTGCTCCTTTTGAGAAAGTAAACGCGAAAACCACGGGAAGAACGTTCCCGAACAGCAAAAACGCGTATCCGCCGTATTCCTTCATAAATTTTTCTATGCTCGCATTGTATTCTTTGAAAAGCAGCAGCGCGGCGGTATAAAGAATAAAAACGGTCGCAGAAACGGCGGTTTTAATCTTCGGACTGTTGCATCCGACTATTTTTACCGCAAGTTTGGACGCGAAATAGAGCGGTACGGCGGCGGAGAACGCGCTCGCGAGCAGTAAGAAGAAAATAGCCAAATAGTCGAACCTGCCCACGTTGTTTATAACGCTCGAATATTTGGACATTTCCGTAAGCGCGTACCGTTGTCTGAAAGCGATAGAAGAAAACGTGCGGTAAAAAATCCCCCCGAAAACGCGAACGGAAAGAGCGGCGATGAGATTGGAAATAACGCTTTTCGCGCAGTCGCCTTTTTTGTGTTCGTATTCGCCTACGAAGAATATAAAATACGCCGCGTCCCCGAACCAGTTAAGCGCGTAGAAAGAGCCTTGGGCGATTTTATTGAAAGGGGTTTTCCCGACGGGGAGCAACAGGTCGAATTCGGCGTTGCTCACCGCGAGCGAGAACATAAGCAGATACGCCGACGCCGATAGAACCCATACCACGTCCGAAACCCTGCCTATAACTCGCAGTTTTTTCTGTGCGAAGTAAAAGGCGAGCAGCATAAAAGGCATAAAATCGAGAACGTTTGGCAGGGTGCTGTAAAGGGTGAGTTCAACGTAATCGCGCTGTTCGGCGATGGGAACGTACGCTTTCATCAGAAAATATACGGCGTAAAGCGCGTAAACGATTTTAGAACCGACTTTGCCGAGCGTGTTTTCCGAGAGCGAGAAAAAGTTCGTTTTAACGTTTCTGAACGCAAAAACGAGCGCGGCGAGCGTCGCAAAGTCTAAAAGAACGTTTATAATACAGGAGAGCCACTCGTCTCTGCCGGCGGAATTCGCCATAACGCTGGGCATCATAAAAAACTTTACGACGGGCATAAAAGCGATGAAAAAGAAACAAATCTGCCGCGTTTTCAGCGATTTTTTTATCATTTAATCTTTCTCCTTTATTTTGAATCTAACTTTGTTCGAGTTTTTCAGCGAAAGCGGACGCAGGTGCTGTTCGGCGAAGAAACTCTTGTAAATTCCGTCTTTAAGGTCGTTCGGAACGAGCGGCGAAAAGGGAGCGGTAAGCGGCGTGGAAAAATTTTCGAAAGACGTAAGATAAACTATAAACGTCGCGGAAAGGAGAATAAGTCCGTAACCGCCTATCGAGCCGCCTATGACAAGAAACAGCAGTCTTATGACCGAGAAAGACTGTTCGAGTTCGGGGACGGTGTAAAGGCATATTCCCGACAGCGCGATAATCATAAGCGCGGGCGCGGAAATTATACCCGCGGTAACCGCCGTTTCGCCGAGAACGAGACCGCCGACTATAGATACAACCATACCGACGTATTTGGGCATACGCACGCTCGCTTCGTTCAATATCTCGAAAATCAGCAGTGTAAAAAACATCTCGTAAGACGGGGAAAGCGGTATGCCTTTTATGCTGTTCACGATAGTAAGAAGAAAAGCGAGCGGAATAAGTTGCAGGTGAAACAGTTCCGCCGCCACGAAAAAAGCGGGCAGAAGTATGGAAATGCACACCGCGAAAATGCGCAGAATCCGCGCGAGCGTCGCGCTGTAAGACGAGTTGTAATAGTCGCCCGGACTCTGAAAGTCTTCTATAAGCAGATAGGGCACGGTCAACGCAATGGGCGAGCCGTCCACTAAAACCGCCACTCTGCCTTCCAATATTCTCGCCGCGAGAATATCGGGTTTTTCGGTGTTTCCCACCTGTTTGAAAACGGAAGTCTTGTGTCCGCCCAGAAATTTGGCGACGTAAGACGAATCGAGAACAGCGTCTAGGTTTATTCCGTTCAGTTTTTGTTTAATATCCCTTACGAGTTCCGCGTCCGCGATTCCGTCCACGTAGACGAGCGACACGGGCGTAACCGAATATTTGCCTATTTTCAACTGTTCGATATGAAGGTCCGGCGTTTTGAGTTTTCTGCGAATCAAACTGACGTTTACGGGCATGCTTTCGACAAACCCTTCTCTCGGACCTTTAATGACGGTAGAAGTGGGCGGTTCGGCGATTGCCCGCTTTTCGAATTTGGTAAAGCCGAGTGAAAACGCTTCGCTTAATCCATTAACGACGAGCGCCGCGCTGCCCGCCGCCACGTTTTTTGCGAGTTCTTCGGCGGTTTTAATTCTTTCTTTTTCGGGACTTAGTACGGCGGATTCGACCGAGTCCGCAGAGACGCTTTCCGCTAAATCGGCGAGCGGTTGCAAAACGAGTTTTCCGAGCGATTCTTTGTCCGTCAGGTCGTTTACGAACACTATCGTGCCGTCCTCGTTACCGACTTTCACGTCGATAAAAGTAATATCGTCCGACGAGAGCATTTTTTTAAGAACGCTTACGTTTTTTTTCAGATTTTTGGAAAAATTCATAAAAATAGTATCGCGATAACAGATAAAATTATGCGAAAAAAAGCGCGGCTTCGGTCTGACCGAAGCCGCGCGGGTTTGGTATTTATCCGTTTTTGCGTATTTTTTTAATAAGCCGTACCGCCGCCGCGGCAATCTCCGCTAACGCCTTGTCCGTGATTTGCGCGTTGCAATTATCTTTTATAAGGTTGCTGACGTAAAGGATAAGACCGTCGTCGTCGGAGAGTTCCGCTGCCGATAAAAGCCGATTGAAAAGTTCCGCTTTACGGTTGCCGTCGGCGTAACCGTCGAGCAAATCCGAAAGCAGGGTAAAGGCGTCTTCCGCCGAAATCGCACCGTCGCGCGGTTTCAGAGCGAAAGCCGTTATCGCCGCGGCAAGAGAGCCGCAAACTATTCCCGTATACAGTGCGTCCGCGCTTAAGGCGAACGCTTTTTTACAGAAAATCATATCCTCCGCCGTAACGGCTATAACCGCCGACAGCGTTGCGACTGCCCTGGCGGCTTTTCCGCCCTTTTCCGTTTTACACAGTTTGCCGACGGCGATTCCCGCGGCGGACGCTAACGCCGTAACGCATAACGAAATCAATCCGTATTCCGAAAAAAAATCAACGATACCGTTCATAATTCCCGTCCTTTTTTAAGGGGGATTGTCCGCGGTGTAACGCAGGTCTTTTTCTCTTTCGGTCAGCCTTGCGTAAAATCCGCCGTATGCCGATATATAATAGCCTTCTATTTCCGCTCACCCTCTTTTTATTTTTCCAAACGCCGCGTTAATGATAGCGCGTTTTTTCGTAAAATCAAGCGGTTTACGACGGGAAAAACTTATTTTTCCAAAAAAATCCCCGCCGTTTTCGGATAAAACTTTTTTACCGCCGGAAAACGGACGTGCCGTGCGGTTGTTTTATTCCGTGCGCCCGCATATTTTATAAAAGGCGGCTTTCGGGAGATAAAACCGTTGGTAACGTTCTCCCTTTTAACCGCAAATAACCGTTCAAAGCGGGTGCGGCGCGAAAAAACGCGTTTCGCGCCCGAAAAGGGGGATTTATGTTCTGGGATTTCATATTGTTTCTACTCGGCAAAATAACGTTTTTTACGGGCGCGGTTTTAAGCGGCAGTTCTTTCCCGAAACCTCTGTCGGCGGAAGAAGAAAAGCAGGCGATAGCGGAAATGAAAGCGGGCAGCAAAGAAGCGCGCGACAAACTCGTCAGCCACAATATGCGGCTGGTCGCGCATATCGTCAAAAAGTATTCGGGCGCGGCGGAGACCGACGACCTTATTTCGGTAGGTTCGATAGGGTTAATCAAGGCGGTGAACACTTATAAAGAGGACAAAGGCACGGTACTTGCGACGTTCGCCGCGCGGTGCATAGAGAACGAAATTCTAATGCTTTTGCGTTCCAACAAAAAATATAAAAACGACGTGTACCTGTCCGACACCGTGGGGAGCGACAAAGACGGCAACGAACTGACGTTGATGGATTTGCTGTACGAAAAAGAGGACGCCGTGTTCGGCGAAGTGGATAAAGGCATAGAACGCGAAAAATTCCTTGAATTTCTGAATTCCGCGCTCGATAAGCGCGAATATACGGTACTGTGTCTGCGTTACGGCTTAAAAGGGGGCAGAAATTACGCCCAGCGCGAAGTGGCTAAATTTTTAAAGATATCGCGTTCGTACATATCGCGTATAGAAAAACGCGCGATAGAGAAACTTAAAGCCGCATATAAAGAAGGCAGACTTAAAAGGTTTTAGGAATTTTCGCTTTTTCGATTGCTTAATCGCGCCGTTTGTGCTATTCTATTAAAAGTAAGATATTATTCACGGAGACGTTATGGAAAGCGTAATAGGCGTGGTCGCGATAATCGTTACCGATTATCAGGCGGTCGAAAAAGTAAATTCCGTTCTGCACGATTTCAGAGATTACGTAATAGGGCGTATGGGAGTTCCTTATAAAGAGAAAAACGTTAACGTCATAAGCGTGGTGCTCGACGCCCCGTGCGAAACGCTTAACGGGCTTGCGGGCAAACTCGGCATGATAAAGGGCGTAAAGAGCAAACTTCTCGTCGCGGGGGCGTGCAAATGAAAGAACCGTTCGGCGGCGGATACGTTTTCATAAGCGGCGCGACGGGCGGCATAGGCAAGGCGTTCGCGCGCGTTTTCGCCGTGCGCGGCGACAAACTGTTTTTAACGGGCAGAAGCGCGGATAAACTCGCCGCGCTTAAAAGCGAACTCGAACGCGAGTATATAAAAGATTGCGGCGCGGGTGAAAACACGCGTATTCTCACTTTTCCCTGCGATCTGACAGACGAAAAATCGGTAAAAGAAATGCTCGCCTTTATCGACGGACAAGGCGTTAAGTTCTCGGGAATAATCAACGTGGCGGGCGTGGATATACAAAAACCGTTCGTCGCTTACACGCCCGAAAAACTGTCCTTTCAGATAAAAGTGAACGCCGAATCCACGCTATATATCACGCACGCGCTCCTATCCCGCCGCGAAAAAGGCAAGATGAGAATAATCACGATAAGCAGTATGTCGGGCGCGTCGCCAATGCCGTATTTCGCGACTTATTCCGCGACCAAGGCTATGCTCGTGAATTTTTTCACTGCGCTGCGCTACGAACTTAAAGGACAGGGCGTGAACGTTACCACCGTGATGCCCGGCGGCGTATATACGAGACCGGACGTGATAGCGGATATTAAAGGGCAGGGCTTATGGGGAAAACTCTCCGCAAAGTCGCCGCGGTTCGTCGCGGAAAAATCGGTAAAAGCGTCTGATAAAAACAAAATGAAGTATATCCCCGGATTTTTCAACAAATTCCTTTATTTCGTCATTAAAATCGCGCCCGAACGGCTCGTTTTAAGATTTATCGCAAACCGCTGGAAAAAGCAGACGAAAGACGCGTTTTAACAGACTTACCGAAATATAATAAAGCAGAAAAAGAGCGCGCCTCGGGCGCGAAAAAGCAATTATAGCGAAAGAAACTTAATATTTACGTTAAGGAGAAGAAAATGAGTTTAGCCGACAAAATTTTTATAGAAAACTGCAACGACATTATGAACAACGGCGTATGGGATACCGAATATCCCGTTCGCCCCAAATGGCTTGACGGCACGCCCGCGCATACGGTGAAAAAATTCTGCATAGTCAACCGCTACGATTTAAGAAAGGAATTTCCCATTCTCACGCTGCGCCGCACCGCATTTAAGTCCGCCGTGGACGAGATTTTGTGGATCTGGCAGAAAAAGTCGAATAATATTCACGACCTTAACTCTCATATATGGGACAGTTGGGCGGACGAAACGGGTTCGATAGGCAAAGCGTACGGCTATCAACTCGGCGTGAAGCACGTTTATCCAGAAGGTGAGTTCGACCAGGTGGACAGGGTTCTTTACGACCTTAAAAACAACCCCCACTCGCGCAGAATAATGACTAACATATACACGTTTGCCGACCTTAACGAGATGAATCTGTATCCTTGCGCGTATTCGATGACTTTCAACGTTTCGGGCGACACGCTTAACGGAATACTCAATCAGCGCAGCAACGACGTTGCGGTGGCTAACAACTGGAACGTCGTTCAGTACGCGATACTGCTTATAATGTTCGCACAGGTTTCGGGGTTAAAGGCGGGCGAACTCGTCCACGTAATCGCGGACGCGCACCTTTACGACAGACACATACCCGTAGTGAAGAAAATGCTTACCAATCCGCAGTTCGACGCGCCTAAACTCATCGTCAATCCCGACGTGAAAGATTTCTATGCGTTCACGGTAGACGATTTCAAGTTGGAAAATTATCAGTTCAACAAAATAGAAGAAAAATTCGAGGTGGCGGTGTAATGAAAGCGATTGTCGCTGTTGACGAAAAATGGGGAATAGGCAAAAAGAACGGGCTTTTGTTCGACCTGCCTGCGGATATGAAGTTTTTCCGCGAGACCACGCTCGGCAAAACGGTGGTTATGGGTTCTAACACGTTAAAATCTTTCCCTAACGGCAAACCGCTGAAAAACAGGGTAAACGTCGTGTTGTTCCCGGGCGGAGAGAAAAGGGACGACTGCGTTGTCGTTCAGGATTTGGGCGAACTTTCGCGCGAATTGAAAAAATACCCGACGGACGACGTGTTTATAATAGGCGGCGCAATGTTCTATAAGACTATGCTGCCTTACTGCTCGGAAGTGCTGGTAACGAAAGTCGCCGCCGACGGCGGAGCGGAAGTGTTTTATGAAAATCTCGACGAACTCCCCGGGTGGAAGTGCGTTTACGAGAGCGAAGAAACGGAAACGAACGGTTATCGGATAAAATTCACGACGTATCGCAACGGCGCGGTCAAAGAATTTTAATGCGCTTTACCGTTCAGACAAGGTTAAACGAATATGTAAAACAAACAATAAACAATGCGGCGGTCGGGGAATCCCCTACCGCCGCGCTTTATACCGTTTTTTCTTTTTATACGGAATTTTCCGCGTATTATATTTACGGACTTGCGGAATATTCGTTGCCGACCGCGTTACGGGTTTAACCGCGCGGCGTTATTTCGGCTGAACGAACAGCGCCGAGAGCGAATTTATAACTATATCCCGCATAGCCGCGTAGTTTATATATTCGTGTTTATCGTAAATATATTCGTGGCTGAACGACTGAACCATATCCATTGCGAAATGTATTTTTTCCATAGGATTATCGAGTTTCACGCCGAGATTAGAAAGGCGTTCGGCGATTTTTACGGTAACTTCGTCTTCGAGCGCGATAAACTGGTTTCTGACCGCTTCGTCCGTCCCCGAAAGGGAGTGTAACGCTTCGTGCATATTCCTGTTGGATTTGTGCATCTCTATAATCAGATCGAGCGCTTCGGGAATAACCGCGTTAAAATCGACGGGCGAACGCAACCCGTCTAAAAGTCTGAAAAAAGGCTCGCAGACTTTGTTTATGTAAATTTCGAGAACGCATACCAGAATGTCGCGTTTGTCGGCGAAATAGCCGTAAACGATACCCGTTGAAACGCCCGCGCGCCTGGCGATTTCGGCGGTGTTAGTGCCGTAATACCCGTTTTCGGAAAAAAGTTCGTAGCCGGCGGCGATTATTTTGTTTTTCTTTTCAATCGACCGCTCCTGGCGCGGCTCTCTGACGCTGTTTTTCATTTTCCCTATCTCCGTTGTTTCGCTGTTTTAATTTTAATATATTTCCGCGATAAAATCAACTTTTTTCAAAAAAAAACGAGAACCTTTTCACGTTATATTGACAACTTGCGGACAAGGTGGTAATATTTACTCGCGAAAGTAATTTTTAAAGTAATTTTTTAAAAAACGCGGCAATAATACCGTGGGTATAAAAGGGTTCGCAAGTCGCGGAGCGTGCCGTTTTGATAAGATAA
>CAMEHL010000051.1 GCA_945917475.1 uncultured Clostridia bacterium
TAGACGTTTCTGCCCTTTCATATAAAGCGCTCCGTATTTTTGCATTTCCAATATATAATATCAAACCTATTCACGTTTTTCAATAAGTAATTCAATTTTTAATTGTTAAATTTTATATGTCGCAAAAAGAATAAAAAATTGGAAATATGTTGCATACGTTTCTCTGAATAAACAAAAACCGACATCGGCAATACTTATTTCGACGGAAAAATACAGTTGCTTTTGGGAGAAACGAAAAATGTACTATAATAAAGTCGAGCTTTGCGGAGTAAACACCTCAAAGCTGAAAACCCTTACCGCAGAAGAAAAAAACGAGCTTCTGAGAAAATCAAAAAACGGTGATATGCACGCCCGTGAAGAGCTTATTTCCGGAAATATGCGGCTTGTGCTGAGCATAATACAGCGGTTCGGCAGTCGTGGAGAGGACGCCGACGATCTTTTTCAGGTGGGCTGTATAGGACTGATCAAGGCAATAGACAACTTTGACCTTGACGTAGGCGTTAAATTCAGCACCTATGCGGTTCCGATGATAATAGGCGAAATAAAAAGATTTCTGCGCGACGGCAATTCGCTGAGAATATCGCGCTCAATCAGGGATACGGCTTATCTCGCGCTGAAAACGAGAGAAGAATTAGAGAGAAAAGACGAAGACGCTTCGCTCGAAAAAATTGCCGACAAAATGAACGTCGCGCTGTCGGAAGTGGTTTACTGCCTCGACGCCATATCCGACACCGTGTCGCTGTACGACCCCGTTTACAGCAAAAACGGAGACGAACTGCTTTTATTAGACCAGTTGGGCGACGAGAAAAATACGGACGAGAACTGGACGGAAAAAGTCGCGCTCGAAAGCGCGCTCGCGGGGCTGAAAGGCAGAGAGAAGAAAATCATATATTTAAGATATTACGAAGGGAAAACGCAGACGGAAATATCGTCCGAAGTAGGGCTTTCGCAAGCGCAGGTATCGCGTCTGGAAAAAAACGCGTTATCATCTATACGCACCGCGATTTCTTTACGGTAAACCGCGTCTTTTTAAGATAAAAGGTAAAGGTTATATTTACCTTAACTTTTCAGAGAAAAAAATATCGCACCGAGACGGCAGAATATCGCGTCTTTAAGCATATCGTTTGTCGAAAGGCAAAAATAAACGACGGCGTAGCGACAGTTATTTATCGCTACGCCGTTAAGTCGTCTTTTTCGGTTTTATAAGCCGTATCCGAGAATACGGACGAGCCGAACGTCATATTATATAATACTATGGTTTTATCGTTCAATCAGTTGAGAAAGCGCGACGTGGTGAACGTCGCCGACGGGCGGTGTTTCGGCAAAATCACCGACCTTTCGATAGAATTCCCCAAAGGCGTTATGACGGGAATCACCGTTCCCGCACGCAAACGCAAATGGTTTTTAAGGTGTTTCGATAAAAACACCCTGTTTATCTCCGAAAAGAATATTCTTAAAATAGGCGGAGACGTCATTTTAGTCGATTTGCGCTGCGGCGATACCTGCGAGACGAGCGTGAACTTAAACAAACCGCAAAAACACGATTTACCGCCCCCGCCGCCCTGCCGTCCCGATCCTTGCGTGCCGCCGTGCGCGCCCTGTCCGCCGAAAAATTCTTTCGGGGCTGCGGGCGGAACGGACAGGATAGATCTGAGCGATTATTGAAACGGCGCGCGGGGCGGACGCGGCGCTTCAAAAAAAATCCCCGTCCGACCTAAAAAATTTTAAAAACCCCCTTGAAAAAATCGGGGAGTTATAGTATACTGTAAAAGCAGAGTTTGCATACAGGCAAACAGGCTTAATATACGGGGGAAACTAAATATGGGAAAATTTACTGCTGAAAACATCAGGAACATTGCTATCATAGGGCATAGCGGCGAAGGAAAGACTTCTCTCGCGGAAGCGATGCTTTTTAACGGCAAAAGCACGGACAGGCTGGGTTCGGTAACGGATAAGAACACGGTTATGGATTACGACGAGCAGGAACTCTCGCGCGGCATTTCGGTGTCGCTCGGTCTTGCGTATACCGTCTGGGACGGCGTTAAGATAAATCTGATAGACGTTCCGGGGTTTTTCGATTTTCAGGGCGAGTTCGAAGAAGCGATGCGCGCGGTGGGTTCGGCCGTACTCGTCGCCGAAGCAAACGGGCAGGTGTCCGTCGGCGCGGAGAAAGCCGTGGAATACTGCCTTTTGAATCACGTTCCGCTTATGATATTCATAAACGGCGTGGATAAGGACAACGCCGATTACGTCCGTACGGTAGAAGCGTTCCGCGCACAGTACGGCAAAAAAATCGCGACTATGCATGCGCCGATAATCATAGACGGCAAAATGAAAGGTTACGTATCCGTCATTTCGGGCAAGGCGTACGAATTTACCAAGGGCGGCAGGGTAGAAGTCAAAGTGCCCGACGAAATGAAAGGGGAAATAGAAACCCTTAAAGCGGGACTTACCGAAGCCGCCGCCGAGACGAGCGAAGAATTCATAGAGAAATTTCTCGATTCCGGCTGGCTCTCCAACGACGAGATTATAACGGGGCTGAAACAAGGTCTTTTCTCGGGCGATACCATACCCGTGCTGGGCGGTTCGGCAACGCAGAATCTCGGCGTTATAAACTTAATGAACGAAATCGTCGCGATTATGCCATCTCCTAAAGAGAGAAAACGCATGCATTGCGTACATACCGTAAAAAACGAAGAAGGCGAAATCGCGTGCGACGTGGATACGCCGTTCACGGCGCAGGTTTTTAAAACGGTCGCCGACCCGTTCGTGGGCAAACTCAATTTAATAAGGGTGTTCACGGGTACGCTTAAAAGCGGCATGACCGTGCTTAACACGGTAACGGGCGAAAAGGAGAGAATAGGCGGACTGTATTTCGTAAAGGGCAAAAAACAGGAAGCGGCGGACGAAATATCCGCCGGCGATATCGGCGCGGTAAATAAACTTAACGACACGAACACGGGCGATACGCTCGCGGACGAAAACTATCCCGTGCGTTACGACGCGATACCCTTCCCGAAGCCCGTGCTTACAATGGCGATTGCAGCGGCGAAACGCGGAGAAGAAGACAAGGTTTTTCAGGGGCTTAACCGCCTTGCGGAAGAAGACCCGACTTTCTCCGTGGAAAAGGACGCTGAAACGGGCGAGACGGTCATACGCGGTCAGGGCGAAACGCAACTCGACGTGCTTTGCAAAAAATTAAAGAGCAAATTCGGGTGCGAAGCGGTGCTGTCCGACCCCAAGGTCGCGTTCAGAGAGACGATAACCAAAGCGGTCGAAGCGGAAGGCAAACACAAAAAACAGACGGGCGGCGCGGGACAGTACGGCGTAGTCAATATCCGTTTCGAGCCGGGCGCGGCGGACGGAGAATTCGAATTCGTAGACGCGGTCGTGGGCGGCGCCGTTCCCAAACAGTTTATTCCCGCGGTAGAAAAGGGGTTGAGAGAAGCGGTAAAGAAAGGCGTCGTGGCAGGTTACCCCGTAACCAACCTTAAATGCACGCTGTTCGACGGCAAATATCACCCCGTGGACAGCAAGGAGATAGCGTTCGTGTCCGCCGCCAAACTCGCGTACGAAGACGCGTTGCCGCGCGCGAACCCCAAGATTCTCGAACCCGTGTATCTGTATAAAATAACCGTTCCCGATAATTATACGGGCGATATTTTAGGGGATATGAACAAGCGCAGGGGCAGAATTTTAGGTATGGAAGCGGTCGGCGGCAAACAGGTCGTTTCCGCGGAAGCGCCGCTTGCGGAAATGCTTAAATACGCGACCGACCTGCGCAGTATGACGCAGGGGCGCGGTTGTTTCGAAAGCGAATTCGTGCGGTACGAAGAAGTGCCGTTCGCGGAGCAGGAAAAACTCGCCAAAGCGAAAAACGCGTAAAAACTTATTAAATAGGCAGGAGTGAAAATATGATACTATCAGTTTGTCCGAATCCGAGCATCGACTGCACGATAGAGTTAGACAGCCTTAACGTGGGGATGCTCAACAGAATAGACAACAAGGTGGAAACGTATTCGGGCAAAGCGATGAACGTGGCGATAGGAGTCGCGAGACTCGGAGAAGCGTGCATAACGACGGGCTTTATGTTCGAAAACCACAGGAGAATGTTCGAACACGTTCTCGATAAAGAGGGGGTAAGCCACGATTTCGTGATAAACCCCGGCAACGCGCGCGTAAACTATAAGATAATAGACAAAAAGTCTATGCTTACGGAAATCAACGACCGCGGCGAAGAAGTATCGCCCGAAAAGCAGGACGAACTTATCGAAAAAATAAAAGAACTTTCGGCAGGCGCGGATATAGCCGTTATGAGCGGAAGTCTCCCCAAAGGCGTAAAACCCGAATTTTACGGGCGCGCTCTCCGAGCGATACCCGATAACGTTAAGGTGATAGTGGACGCCGAAAAGAGCAATATGCTTGCCGCAATCGACAGCCGTGAAATCTTTATGGCAAAACCCAACGTTACCGAACTCGAAACGTTTTCGGGTATGAAAGTGAACGACAGAAACGATATGGCGAAAGCCGCTTATAAGTACATAGAAAAGGGCGTGAAATACGTTCTCGTTTCTATGGGGGCGGACGGCGCGGTGCTGACCGACGGAAAGGACAATTATTACTGCAAAAGCGCGTCGGTCGCGGTAAATTCCACGGTAGGCGCGGGCGACAGTATGATTGCCGCGGCGTGCGTGGGGCTTATTCACGGCGTACCTATGCCCGAACTTCTGCGCAGAAGCGTAGCCGCGGGTACGGCGGCGGTTACCACGAGCGGCACTAACTTGTTTTACAAAGACAAATACAACGAAATTTATTCGCGCGTGTTTGCGGAAAGGTTTTAGCATGCGCTCCGCGATATTACCGCCCGATAGTTTGTGTGTAAGCGCGGCGTTAAAAGGCTGAAAAGGGTTTAAAAGGGGGTTAAAAAACATAAAAAAACGCGGCTGACCGCATCTAATAGATGCGGTCAGCCGTTTTGTCGTAATCAAAGCGTCCGGGTGTAAATCGGGCGGTTTTAAAAGTCGCGCGTATTATGTTTTTCAGGCGGTCGTAGTATTGAAACACGAACAACCGGTAGTGGTGGTAAGCAGAGCGAGCAGCAGGAAAAGTTGAGTGGTTGTGATGGTATTGTTACTCGTCAGCAAAAGCAGCAACGCCACTAAAACTATGTTGTTTGAATTCATTTTTACCTCCTTATAACAAAAAACGACGGAATTAAACAAAATACGCCGTTTATTTCTGCGCGTTACGCTGTCTTTCGTGCTAATATATACATATATACATTATATGAAAAAGGGAGACAAAAAATGAAAGTATTGTTGGATAAAAGAATACAGGAACTCGTCGGCGATTACGTTCCGCAAGGCGAAGTGCTTGACGAACTTGTTTGCTTTTTCTCTATTTTCTCGGACTATACGAGATTGAGAATCGTCTCCGCACTGTCCATTTCCGAAATGTGCGTGTCGGACATATCGGAACTTTTAAAACTCAATCAGACAACAGTTTCTCATCAGTTGCGACTTTTAAAAGACCTTAACGCCGTAAAGACCAAAAGACAGGGCAAAGTAATTTTTTATTCTCTGCGCAACGAATCGCTGTCCGATATTCTTCTTAAAGGAGTGGAATTTTTAGGGTACTGAAAACGTGGCGTCTTGCGGTAACGCCAAACGGGAAAATCCAAAATCTTTTACAGCCCTTCTTAACGGATTTATAACGAATTTCCGCGGGCGCGGCACATAAAAACCGCCGCGCCCGCGCTTTTTATGTGCCGCAGACGGAGCGATACCCTTTTTTTGATTGATAAATAACGAAAAATAATGTATAATAACGCTATGGGCGTTATAGAAGACAAACTTAAACTTCTGCCGACCGACCCCGGCGTGTACGTTATGCTCGATAAAGACGGCACGGTGATTTACGTCGGGAAAGCCAAAAATCTTAAAAACAGGGTGCGGCAGTATTTTTTTAACGGAGTCAAAACCGAAAAGGTTATGGCGATGGTAAAAAACGTCGCCGACTTTTACTATATAATCGTCCCGAGCGAGATTGACGCGCTGTCGTTAGAAAACAATCTCATAAAAAAGCACAAGCCGCGCTATAATATACTCTTAAAAGACGACAAAACGTATCCGTATCTTAAAGTAAACTTAAAAGAACCTTTTCCCGCATTTACGGTAACGCGTAGAATAAAAAAAGACGGCGCGAAGTATTTCGGACCGTTTATGGGCGGCGTGAGCGTTAAAAGCGTGTCCGAACTTTTAAATCTCGTATATAAAGTCCGTCCGTGCGATAAAAAACTCAACGACGGAAAGCCCGTGAGACCGTGTCTCGACTACCAACTGAAACGCTGCCTTGCGCCTTGCGCCGGCTACGTCTCGCGCGAAGATTACTTAAAGAACGTAAACGGCGCGATTGCGTTTTTGTCGGGCGATATGGCGGAAACGGAAAGTTTAATAAAGGCGCGCATGTCGGAAGCTGCCCGAAAAGAAGAATTCGAGACGGCGCTCAGATTCAGAGAACATCTCGCTTCTCTGGAAAAGATAAAGTTAAAGCGCATAACTTCGCTTAACAGGTTTATCGACGCGGACGTTATCGCCGTCCAAGACAACGGCATATATTGCGCGGTTAATCTTCTTATAGTGCGAAAGGGCATAATGTCGGGCAGTAAAAACTTCTCGTTCGAGAGCGCGGCGTTGTCTGCGGGCGACGTTCTGTCCGAGTTTATCGCGCGCTACTATAAAGCGGGTTCGGACTTCCCCGACGAAATAATATCGGGCGAAGAAATAGCGGACGCCGCGCTTATAGAAAACTATTTTAAGTCGGAATACGGCAAAAGCGTGTGTATAATCGCCGCAAAGCAGGGCGTCAGGAGACAACTCGCGGACATGGCGGCGGTGAACGCCGAAGAACACCTTTCCACCGCGGTGGACAGAGTAGAACATAAAAACGATATGACGATAAAGGCGTGCGCCGCGCTGAAAGAAAAACTTTCTCTGTCCAACTATCCCAAACGTATGGAATGTTACGATATTTCCAACATATCGGGCGTGGATAAAGTGGGCAGCATGGTCGTGTTTATCGACGGCGAAAAAGCCGCGTCCGAATACCGCCGCTTCAAGATTAAATCGTTCGAAGGAGCGGACGATTTCAGGAGTCTTAAAGAAGTGTTGTCAAGGCGACTCGACAAACTCGCGGAAGGCGACGACAAGTTCCCGAAACCCGACCTTATAATAATCGACGGCGGAAAGGGGCAACTTTCTTCCGTCAAGGAGATAATGGACGAAAAGGGCGTTACGGGCATAGATCTTATATCGCTTGCCAAGCGCGAAGAAGAAATTTTTCTGCCCGACAGGTCTCTGCCCGTGGTTCTGTCCCGCCGCGATTACTGTCTTAAAATGTTGCAAAGAATAAGAGACGAAGCGCACCGCTTCGCGATAACCTATTTCAGGTCGCTGCACGGCAAGCGTTCGCTCTCGTCCGTGTTAGACTCGATAAAGGGCATAGGCAAAGTCAAGAAAGCCGCGCTTATAGAAAAGTTCAAAGACTTAGGCGGCATTATATCCGCCGACAGGGACGCGCTTAAAACGGTTGACGGAATAGGCGACAAAGAAGCGGACGAGATTATAGATAAACTCACGAAAGAAGGACTGAAAAAAGATGAAGTATAAATTATTCGTAACCGATTACGACGGAACGCTGGGCAACCGCTCGGTCATAGACGGAGAAACGCTCGCCGCGGTCAAAGAATATATAGCGCGCGGCGGCAAGTTCGCTGTCTGCACGGGCAGAATGTTCTGTTCTATTCGCGACATACTTACGGGGTACGGGCTTAAATGTCTCGTGATTTCCTATCAGGGCGCGATGATAGACGATTTATCAACGGGAGAGCGGCTGTATTCGGGCGGGATTGATTATAAATTCGCCGCCGAAGTTACGCGCACTCTTAAAAGCGAGAACGTAGACGTGGCGGTGGATATAGGCGAAACGCGCGTTTACGAAAAGCGTTCGGAGTTTATTGAAGTTTACGAAAAAGTGGTCGGCATACACGGGAAACAGGTTAAGGATATGGCGGAAGAAATATTGAAAGACAAAAAGCCCGTTCCTAAAATCACCGTGCTGGCGAGACCGGAAAGGGTAAAAGAGATTACCGCTAAATATTCCGCGGTTTACGGCGACAGGTTGCTCGTGAACAGCGGCGCGGACGCGCTTGCGGAATTCGTAAATCCCGACTGCTGCAAAGGCAAAGCGGTGGAATGGGCGGCGAAACGTTACGGTATTCCTTATTCTGAAACGATAGCGGTGGGAGATTCTACCAACGACCTGCAACTCGTAACGGGCGAGTGGCACGGCGTTGCGGTCGGAGACGCGAAAGCCGAGTTGAAAGCGGCGGCGGACGAGATAACCGTGCCGTTTAAGGATAAACCTGTTAAATATTTGCTTGAAAAATATTGCCTTAATTGAACATACTTATAAACGGGAGACGATATGGAAGAAAACCGTAACGAAAAAAAGATAAACGATATAACCGCGGAGAGTTCCGCGAAAGAAAATACGGAAAGCGCGGCGAAAGCCGCTGAAAACGCCGCCGCAAGCGCGGCGGAAGTCGCGGAAAACGGCGCGGTAGAAAAAGCGGAAAAAATATTGCCCGTCGTACCGCTTCGCGGAAAAGTACTTTTCCCGGGGACGCTTTTGAACTTCGACGCAGGTCGTCCGTCGTCCGTCGCGGCGGTGGAAGCGTCGGGAAAAACGGGCGGCGAGGTTTTCATCGCGGCGCAGAAGAACGCGTTTATAGATTCGCCGACAAAAAAAGACATTTATAAAACGGGCGTCATCGCGAAGATAAAGCAGATTATAAAACTGCCCAACAACACGGTAAAACTCAACGTAGAAGCGGTTGCCCGCGCAAAGATAAGAGAATTTACGGGCGTAAAGGGATATTTTTCGGCGGCGGTCGAAGAATCGCCTTATATCCCGTGCGAAGACGCTACGCTTACCGAAGCGCATTTCAGAATCGCAAAGACGGTGTTTTACGAATATGCGCTGTTCGATAAGCGCATAACCAAGGACGTTATTACCACGATAACGGAGATAGGTTCGCCCGACGCGTTCATCGACAACGCGTTGTCGGTTACCGCGGTGAAAGAAGCGTCCGCGCAGGCTATACTCGATACCGACCGCACGGAAGACAGGCTTAAAGCGTTTGAAAAACTCTTTTCGCAGGAACTCGAAATAGCAAAACTCGAAAAGAAGATTACCGCAAAAGTAAGAACGAACATAGATAAGAGCCAGAAAGAATTTTATTTGCGCGAGCAGATACGCGCAATTCACGACGAACTCGGCGACGCGGATGACG
This sequence comes from uncultured Clostridia bacterium, assembly GCA_945917475.1. Lineage (GTDB taxonomy): Bacteria > Bacillota > Clostridia > Christensenellales > Borkfalkiaceae > UBA1259. Next base: position 9,353 of record CAMEHL010000051.1, read on the forward strand.
AAGACGAACTCGTGAAAAAGATAAAGGCGGCAAACCTTCCCGCAGAAGTGGAAGAAAAAGCCCTGTCCGAAGCGAAACGGCTTGATAAAATCAACCCGTCGTCGCCCGATTATTCTATAATTCTCAATTATATCGACTGGATTCTCGACTTGCCCTTTAACGTAAGCACGGTAGACAACGCCGACTTAAAGGCGGCGAAAGCCGTGCTCGACAAAGACCATTTCGGGCTTAAAAAGGTGAAAGAAAGGATAGTCGAATATCTCGCCGTTCTGCAACTTACGGGCAAAATCAAAGGTCCGGTGCTTTGTTTCGTAGGGCCGCCGGGCGTGGGCAAGACTTCGGTCGCGTCGTCAATCGCGCGCGCCCTTAACAGAAATTTCGTGAGAATGAGTTTAGGCGGGCTTAAAGACGAAGCGGAGATACGCGGGCACAGAAAAACGTACGTCGGCGCAATGCCGGGGCGCATTATCTACGGGCTTAAATCGGCAAAGAGCAACAACCCCGTGTTTTTGC
>CAMEHL010000052.1 GCA_945917475.1 uncultured Clostridia bacterium
AAGCGTATCTTTTCGATTCGCTCCGTCCCACGCCCGAACTGTCTTTTGCCGTAAGAAAACTTAAAACCACGGCAGGTGTGGAAATCACGGCGAGCCACAATCCGCCCGAATACAACGGCTATAAGGTTTATTGGAGCGACGGCGCGCAGATAATCGCGCCGTTCGATAAAGAGATAATCGCCCGAGTGAACGGGATAACGGATTTTTCGCTTATAAAGACCGCCGACGAAACGCAGGCGATAAAAGACGGCAGACTCGTTATCGTGGGCAAAGAAATAGACGACGCGTTCGCCTGCGAAATAGAAAAGACTGTCATTCGCCGCGACGTTATCGAAGAATATGCGGGCGGCATAAAAATCGTTTACACACCCCTTAACGGCACGGGCAAAATTCCCGTGTTAAGGGTGCTTAACGAACTCGGATTCAAAAACGTGAGCGTCGTTCCCGAACAGGCTGAACCTGACGGGAATTTTCCCACGCTTAAATATCCTAATCCCGAAGACCCTGCGGCTTTCGCTTACGCGCTCGCGCTCGCGGAGAAAACGCAGGCGGATATAGTTCTGGCTACCGATCCGGACGCGGACAGGCTGGGCGTTTACGCCCGCACCCGCGACGGAAAATATATGCCTTTTACGGGCAATATGAGCGGAATTCTTCTTCTCGAATACAGACTTTCGCAGTTAAAAGAAAAAGGACTTCTGCCCGCCGACCCCGCGGACGGCGCCGTGGTGGGAACGATAGTTTCTTCGGATATGGCGAAAGCGGTGGCAAACGAATACGGCGTAACGTATTTCGAAGTGCTTACGGGCTTTAAATATATCGGCGAAAAAGTCAACGCGTTCGAACGCGCCGTTAAAGAAAACGGGGGCATACCGTGTGGCAAAAAAGGCGCGTACGAGTTTTTGTTCGGATTCGAAGAAAGTTACGGCTGTCTTATCGGCACGCATGCGAGAGATAAAGACGCGGTCGTTGCGGTTGCAGCGCTTGCCGAAGCGGCGGCTTATTATAAGAGCAAGGGGCTTACGCTTGCAGACGCAATGGAAAATCTGTATTCAAAATACGGATACTATAAAGAAACGCTGTTCACGCAGACGTTTGCGGGGGCGGACGGCGCGGATAAGATCGGGGCGATTGCGGAAAAATTCCGCAGCGGCTCGTTCGATCGTATCGGTGACGAAAAAGTAATCGCAAAAAGAGATTATGAAAAATCGGTGAGAGTAAGTGCGGACGGAGATGTTTTTCCGCTCGGTTTGCCGAAAAGCAACGTTATATACTTTGAATTTGCCGACGGCTGGTGCGCGGTGCGCCCGTCGGGAACAGAACCGAAAATCAAGTTTTATATAGGCGTGAAAGGCAAATCCGCTGCGGACGCCGAAAACCGCGTGAAAAAAATAAAGGATTACGTTACGGGAATAATAGGTTAATCTGTAAATGAAATGTTTGATTCTGGCGGGTGGCAGCGGCGACAGACTCTGGCCGCTTTCGAGAAAGAACCACCCCAAACAATTTATGGATATACGCAAAGGGCGTTCTATGTTTCAGGAATCGATACTCCGTAACATACCTTTTTGCGACGAATTTATTATTCTCACCAACAAACGTTACGAGAGCGTGGTAAAGGGACAGTTGCAGGCGTTCCAGGACTTGAAATATTCCATTTTGATGGAAGAATCCCCGCTTAAAACCGCGCCGTCAATCGTTACGCTCGCGCTCAATTCCGAAGGCGACGAAGAATTTTTAATCGTTTCCACCGACAACGTTATCGACGGCGAATACAACGCCTGCATAACGCGACTTAAAGAAGCGGTCAAAAACAATAAAATCGCGGTCCTGGTGTCCGCGCCGAAAGAAAAGCCGTCCGGCAACCATTATTTCGACGTTAAGGACGGGAAAATAAGATATGCGACGGAGTGGGGCAGAAACGCGTTTCTCGACTGCGGCGTTATGGGTTGTAAAGTTTCGGTGCTCCTTAAATATATCAGTAAGGAATTTCTCGACGAGTGCAAGACGATAAATATATGCAACAACGTTTTCGTGGAAAGCAAAGATAATTTCGTCAGCCACAAGAGTATCGCCGAAGTGTTAAAGACGGACGCGTTCGAGTTTGTAAAAACCAAACTCAACTGTCTGAGAATAACCGATATACCGTCTTATTACAAATTAGTCAGCGTAGAAGAAAGCGGTTCTGACAACGTAATAGAGAGCAACTGCAAAAACGTCCGCATAATCAACGCCGCCGCCGACAGACTGGTCGTTGCCAAAGACGTTAAAGACGTGCTGGTAACCAATACCAAAGACGCCGTGTACATTACGAGAATGGACAGTAAAAAGGGCGCAAAGGAAATAGCGAACGAATATTACGAAAAGAACAAAAACTTTTTTGACGATTATCCCGTTATATATCAGGATTGGGGCGTCAGCGAAGTTTTGAGTTTTTCCGAAGATTACAAGGTCAGCAAAATCACCTTGTACCCGAAAAACACGCTTACGGGTACTACGGAAAAGGGAATCCACGTCAATTTTTTCTTAACCGAAGGGTCGGTCTCCGTAAAGAGCAAAGACGAACCCGAAAAGACGTACAAAGCGAACGAAACCGTTTCGTTTAAAAGCGGAACGTCTTACGAGATATTAAACCAATCCAAGAACAATATCGCTCTCATAAAAATTGAGAACAGAAAGAGCGTTATTAAAGCGGAGAACGAAAAGCGCGAAGAGAGTTGTTTCGTTAAACTCAAGCCCGCGCTCAAAGATTACATCTGGGGCGGCACGAAAATACGCGATTTTCTCGGCAAGAATATAGGCAAATACAAAACCGTCGCAGAGAGTTGGGAATTGTCCGCTCACAGCGCGGGGCAGTCTAAAATAGCGTCGGGCGTGTTCAAGGGATATTCGCTCGGAAATTATCTCGAAGAAACGGGCAAGCAGAATCTCGGCTGGAAAGCGCAGGATTACGAGCGTTTTCCCATTCTCATCAAGTTTATCGACGCTTGCGAAAACTTGTCCGTTCAGGTTCATCCCGACGACGAATACGCGTTCCCGCACGAAGGCGAATACGGCAAGAACGAAATGTGGTATATAATGTCGGCGGATAAAAACGCCTGCATATATATGGGGTTCAACAAGGATATAACCAAAGAAGAAATCAGGCAGAGAATAAAAGACGATACGATTGTTTCCGTGCTTAACAAAATACCCGTCAAGCGCGGCGAAACTTATTTTTTGAAAGCGGGAACCGTTCACGCGATAGGCGCGGGTTGTCTTATCTGCGAAATTCAGCAGTCGTCTAACGTAACATATAGACTTTACGACTATAACCGTAAAGGTTACAACGGCAAACCGCGCGAACTGCATATAGAAAAAGCGCTCGAAGTTGCCGATATGCGTAAATCTTCCGAGTCTTGCCGCTCACAGTACGGCGTTCTCGACTTTTCGGGTTATAAAAAGCAACTGTTAGGGCAGTGCAAATATTTTACCGCCACTAAATACATAGTCAAAAACGAACTCACGATAGTGCCTACGGGCGCGTCTTTCCGCGCGGTGGTGGTAATAGATGGGGACGGCAGAATCGGCAACGACAGAACTCTTTCCGGAACTGTCAAAGGGGACACGTGGTTCTGCGGGTGTAAAGAAGTAATAAACGTTAAGGGAAACCTTACGATAATCGTCGCAAGTATTTAGGAGACGGAAAAAAGGGCGTATCGTCAAAAGTAACGCCCTGTTACGAGGTAAAGTAAATGAAAAAAGCGCTTATAACGGGCATAACGGGACAGGACGGGAGTTTTCTCGCGGAGTTGTTGCTCGAAAAAGGATACGAAGTACACGGAATAGTCAGGAGAGCGTCAATCTCAAATACGGGCAGAATAGACGGACTTCTCACGAAAGGGCTTATAACCGTCCATGACGGGGATTTGAGCGATTCTTCCTGTCTTATAAGGATAATAAACGAAATAAAGCCGGACGAAATATACAATCTCGCCGCGCAGAGTCACGTTCAGGTGAGTTTCGACGTGCCCGAATATTCAGGCGATATAGACGCTTTGGGTGTGCTACGCATTCTGGAAGCGGTGAGAATAGTCGGACTTGAAAAGAAGTGCAGGATATATCAGGCTTCCACTTCCGAACTGTACGGAAAGGTGGAAGAATGTCCGCAGAAAGAGACGACTCCGTTCCACCCGTACAGCCCTTATGCCGTGGCGAAACAGTACGGGTTCTGGATAGTTAAAGAATACCGCGAGGCGTACGGAATGTTCGCCGTGAACGGAATTTTATTCAATCACGAATCGGAAAGACGGGGCGAAAACTTCGTAACTCGTAAAATCACGATGGCGGCGAGCAGAATAGCGTGCGGCTTGCAGGACAGACTGGAACTCGGCAATCTCGATTCTTTGAGAGACTGGGGCTACGCGAAAGATTACGTCGAATGTATGTGGCTGATGTTGCAGCAGAACACGCCGGACGATTTCGTTATAGCCACGGGCGTTCAGCATACCGTGAGAGATTTTACCGAAAAAGCGTTCGCCTGCGCGGGGATTAATCTACGCTGGGAAGGCAAAGGGCTTGACGAAAAGGGTTACGACGTAAAGACGGGCAAAGTTCTCGTTTCCGTGAACCCGAAGTGGTTCAGACCGACTGACGTTGATAATCTTTGGGGAGACCCGACCAAGGCAAAAACCGTACTCGGCTGGAATCCTCAGAAAACGAGTTACGAACAACTTATAAAAATCATGACCGAACACGACCTTAAACTTGCGCGTGCGGAAAAAGGAAGGTCTTGACAGCGATGGAAAAGAACGCTAAAATATACGTCGCGGGGCATCGCGGAATGGTAGGCTCGGCGATTTGCAGAAGATTGCAGGCGGAAGGATATACAAACGTTATAACAAAAACGCACGACGCGCTCGATCTGACCAGACAGTCGGAAGTTGAAGCATTTTTCCAAGCCGAAAAGCCCGAATACGTTTTTCTCGCGGCGGCGAAAGTCGGCGGAATAATCGCCAACAGCAGACACAGCGCGGATTTTATGTACGAGAATATGATTCTCGAAATGAACGTTATTCATTCGGCGTGGGAAAACGGCTGTAAAAAACTTATGTTTCTCGGTTCGTCCTGTATATATCCGCGGCTCGCTCCGCAACCTATGAAAGAAGATTGTCTTTTGACGAGCAGTCTTGAAAAGACAAACGAAGCGTACGCGCTCGCCAAAATATCTGGGCTTAAATACTGCGAATACTTAAACACGCAGTACGGCACGGATTATATCTCCGTAATGCCTACTAACCTTTACGGACCTAACGACAATTATCACCCCGAACACAGCCACGTTCTGCCCGCGTTAATCAGGAGATTTCACGAAGCGAAGATAAGCGGCGCAAAAGAAGTTACGTGCTGGGGAACAGGCAAGCCGTTGCGAGAGTTTTTATACGTGGACGATCTTGCGGACGCGTGCGTGTTCCTTATGAACAATTATTCGGGTAACGAAACGGTTAATCTCGGCACGGGCAAAGAACTCACAATAAAGAGTCTCACGGAATTAGTTGCAAAAGTGGTGGGTTACGACGGCAAAATAACGTGGGACGCGACCAAGCCGGACGGTACTCCGAGAAAACTGCTCGACGTATCCAAACTTAACTCGCTCGGCTGGCGTTACAAAACCGAACTTGAAGATGGAATCAGACTTACTTACCGCGATTTTCTGGAAAACCCCATGCGCGCGGAAAGATAAAAAACGGGCGGGTAAAAGCACGGTTTTAAAAAACTGTTTAAAGCAAGAAAAAATTAACCGAATTTACGGCGTTTTTTCGTACGAATCGCACAAAAAAGGCTCGTTTTAAAAAGCGGTTTTTATTCTCCTTGACTATTTTCGGCGGGAGAGTTAAAATAAATAAAGGTACTATATGTACAAAAAGTTACATTAGGAGAAGTTTTATGATAACACACGGCACCAAAATCGAAGTCCTTTCGGGCAACTCCAACAGACCGCTTGCAGAAGCGGTGGCAAAGGAACTTAACTTACCGCTTTCGGACGCGGAAGTGGGCAAGTTCTCGGACGGGGAGATAAGCATAACCCTTCCGCAGACGGTAAGGGGTAAAGACGTTTTTATTATACAGTCCACGTCTTATCCCGTAAACGACAATCTTATGGAACTGCTTATTATGATTGACGCGTGCAAACGCGCGTCCGCAGGGCGCATAACCGCGGTTATGCCGTATTTCGGGTATGCGAGACAGGACAGAAAAGCGAGACCGAGAGACCCCATCACGGCGAAACTCGTCGCGGATATTTTAACGAGTGCCGGCGCGAACAGGGTAATGACTATGGATTTACACGCGGCGCAGATTCAGGGCTTTTTCGAAATACCCGTCGACCATCTTTACGGCGCGCCGCTGCTTGCTAAGTATTACAAGAACAAAATGGACGAAAACTGGGTAGTCGTTTCTCCCGATATGGGAAGCGTAGGCAGAGCGAGAAACTTTGCTTCGCGAGTGGACGCGTCCATAGCGATAGTGGATAAACGCCGCCCCAAAGCCAACACCGTAGAGATTATGAACATAATCGGCGACGTGAAAGGTAAAACCTGTCTTATGGTAGACGATATGATCGATACCGCGGGAACGATTTGTCAGGGTGCGGAAGCGCTCGTCAAAAACGGCGCGAAAGAAGTTTACGCTTGCTGCACGCACGGCGTGTTCTCGGGACCCGCGATGGACAGAATCACCGCTTCTCCCATTAAAGAACTTCTCGTTTTAGATACCATAGATATGCCCGAAAGCGTAAAAAAGAATCCCAAAATCAAAGTTATGTCCGTCGCTAAACTCATAGCGAGAGCGATAACCACGGTATTTGCCGATTCTTCGCTTTCCGCGATTTACGAAGACTGACAGGAAACACAACCGAGAAAAAGCCGTTTTTATAAAGACGGCTTTTAGCGGTTTTAAATAGTCCCCCTAAAACGCGCCTTTGTCGTACGGACGTCAATACGTTATACGGGCGGCAATAAGTCGTACGGACGTCAATACGTTATACGGGCGGCAATCAGTCGTACGCACGTTGCGATACACGGGCTGCTTAGGGGCAATAATAAACACGAAACCGAACGCGGGTGAAAAATGAAACTTATAGTAGGGCTCGGGAATCCCGATAAAGAATATAACAACACGTTTCATAACCTTGGATTTTCCGCCGTAGACAGAGCGGCGGAAAAACTCGGCGTTGCTTTCGGCAAAGAAAAATGCAAGGCTTTGCTTGCGGAAGTACGCTTGCCGTCGGGAAAGGCGATACTCGCCAAACCGCAGACGTATATGAATTTATCGGGTGAGAGCGTAAGGGAACTGATTTCTTATTATAAGATAGATTTGCGCGACCTTATGGTGATATACGACGATTACGACCTGCCCAAGGGCAATATCCGTATACGCGAAAGCGGTTCGGCAGGCACGCACAACGGTATGCGCAATATCGTGAAAGAACTCAAAACGGAAAACTTCGCGCGGGTACGGATAGGTTTTCATCCCGAAGGCGAAGACCTTAATATTCCGCTTATAAATCTCGTTTTGTCGGGAATAAGGGAAAAGGACGCGGAACTGTTCAAAAAAGCCGTAGACTCGGCGGCGCAAGCCGCCGCGGAATTCGCGAACGGCTCTCCCGTTCAGGACATTATGCAAAAACACAACGGCGCGAACAAGTAACCGTTTATCCGCCCGCTTTCTCCGTTTTCCGCAGGAGACGTGTAAAACGGCGCGGCGCGTACTAACGACGGGGCTGTTACGCCGTAATAAACTGAAACGCCGCGGTACTATATGCTTGACTGTTTAACCGAAATCAAAAACGGCAATAATTCCGTGAGAGAATTTACGGAGTCCGTCCGTCGGGGGATACCCTCGGCGGTTTTCGGCGTTGGAACGGCGTTCAAGGCTTTTCTGGCGGCGAACGTTGATTTGCCCGTTCTTTACGTCGCGAGAGATACGGTTTCCGCGGCGGAGACGGCTCGGCTTATCGGACAGTTTTCGGGCAAAAAGGCGGTATATATTCCGCCTAAAGACGAAATTCTCGTTTGCGCAAGGGCTTTTTCCAAAGACGTGGTTTACGCGAGAATAAAGGCTTTGTACGAAGCGGAAACCGCCGACGTAACGGTTACCACGGCGGAAGCGCTTATGCAGACCGCGCCCGTGCGGATATGCGCGGTTACGTTAAATAAAGACGAAGAAGTAAATCAGCAGGATTTTATAGGCGAACTCGTCCGTTTCGGCTACAAGCGTGTGGAAAAGACGGAGGATAAAGCGACTTTTTCCGTGCGCGGAGACGTGGTGGACGTGTTTCCCGTAAACTTCGACGTACCCGTGAGAATAGACTTTTTCGGCGACGTAGTAGAGAGTATAAAAAAATACGAGCCCGAAACGCGCGAAAGTCTCGGGTTTATAGATTGCGCGACCGTATTGCAGGCGACTGAATTTCTTATAAGCGAAGAAGACGTTGCGGTTGCGCAAGCGGTGATAAGAAACGAAATATCGCGCGCGGACAAAGCGGCGAGACTCAATCTTTCAAGGCTTGCGGACGATATAACCGTCGCCGCCGAAAATTCGGACGCGGACGTTCTTTCCGCCCTTTCTCCGTTGTCGGAAAATTGCGGCGACGTATTTGCACGGTTAAGCGAAAACACCGTGGTGATAATCGACGAAGCGAAACGCGTGCGCGAAGTGGCGGAACTGTGCGAGCGAGAGTTTACCGAACGTTTTTCTTCTCTCGTAAAAACGGGCGAAGTTTTTCCGTTTGCGAAAAAAAATCTTTGCGGCGTTGACGCGCTTACCGAAAAATTCAAAAAGTATCGGCTTGCTGCCGTTCAGACGTTATCGACGGCGATTCCCTTTTTCAATCCGCTTAAAATAATCAATCCCGAAGTCGGCGGCGTATCCGATTATCGGCTCGATTTCAAAGAAGTCTTCACGGATATAGACAACTGGTTGTTCGGCGGATACAATATACTCGTCTGCACGGGGGACGCGCGCAGGGCGGATACGCTTTGCGCCGATCTGAGCGCAAGGGGAGTTGCGTCTTCGGTGGATAAGCGCGGCGCGCTTAAAGGCGTATCGCTATCGAGTGAAAAACTCGATTCGGGGTTTATATTCCACGAGACGAAAACGGTCGTTATCGGCAGCGGCAATCTTTATGCGAAAACGGCGTCCGCGCGCAAGGCAAAAACCAAAAAGAAAGGTTTTTTCACCGCTCCCGAAAAAGGCGATTACTGCGTGCACGAAACGCACGGCGTAGGCAGGGTTTTAGGCAATAAGAGAATAACCACGACGGAAGGAACGAAAGACTATATTTCCGTCGAATATTCGGGCGGCGACGTTTTATACGTTCCCGTCGAGCAGATGGATATATTGACGCGCTATCTCGGCGGCGAAAAAAAGCCCAGACTCTCGCGGATCGGCGGCGCGGATTTTGAAAAGATCAAAAAAGCGGTGCGCGAAAGCATACGCAAAATGTCTTTCGACTTAAAAAAACTGTATAACGAACGCGAGTCCGCGCAAGGTTTCGCGTTTACCTGCGACGAAGAACTCGAAAACGCGTTCGCCGCGTCTTTCCCGTTTGAAGAAACCGCCGATCAGATAACCTGCGACAAAGACGTAAAGGACGATATGGAAAGCGGCAAGGTTATGGACAGACTTATATGCGGCGACGTGGGGTTCGGCAAAACGGAAGTCGCGTTCAGAGCGGTGTTCCGTGCGGTTGCCAATGGCAAACAGGCTGCCATGCTCGCGCCGACGACTATTCTAAC
>CAMEHL010000053.1 GCA_945917475.1 uncultured Clostridia bacterium
GTGCCGCTGCCCTTTGCTATGCTCTGCTTTCTGGACGAGTTGATTATAGACGGGTTTTCGCGCTCTTTCACAGTCATCGACTGAATAACCGCTTTCATTGAAAGCATTTTCTTTTCGTCGACGTCTTCTTCTCTTATCCTGAATTTGCCGCCCATCGCGCCGGGGAGCATACTCATAACGTCCTTTATGCCGCCCATCTTTTTCATCGCTTCGAACTGCGTCAGATAATCGGAAAGAGTAAAGGAATTTTCCCTGAACTTCTTTTCCATTTTCTTCGCCTGTTCTTCCGTAATGGCGTCTTCTGCCTTTTCGATAAGCGTAAGCACGTCGCCCATACCGAGAATACGGTTCGCCATGCGGTCGGGATAGAACGGTTCTAAATCGCCCGTCTTTTCGCCGACGGAACAGAATTTTACGGGCTTGCCCGTTACCGCTTTCATAGAAAGCGTCGCGCCGCCGCGCGTGTCCCCGTCGAGTTTGGTAAGCACGAGTCCCGTTACTTCGAGCCGCTTGTTGAACGTGTCCGCCACCTCTACGGCGACCTGCCCCGTCATCGCGTCTACGACCAGCAGAATTTCAGTAGGTCTGACTTCCGCTTTGATTTTTTCGAGTTCGCGCATCAGTTCTTCGTCGATCTGCAACCTGCCGGCGGTGTCTATAATCACCGTGTCGAACCCAAAAGATTTTGCGTGCGCCACCCCTTCTTTTGCTATTTTTACGGGATTGCCCTGACCTTTCTCGAACACTTCGCAACCCGCGGTTTTGCCCACCACTTTAAGTTGGTTTATCGCGGCGGGTCTGTATACGTCGCAAGCGACGAGCAACGGCTTTTTGCCCTGCTTTTTAAGATACGCGCCGAGTTTGCCCACAAGCGTGGTTTTGCCCGCGCCCTGAAGCCCCGCCATCATTATCACGGTCGGCGGATTGTCCGACACGGCGAGTTTTCCGCTCGTAGAACCCATAAGCGCAATCAGTTCTTCGTTGACGATTTTTATAACCTGCTGCGTCGGGGTAAGACTCTTTAAAATTTCTTCGCCCACGGCGCGCTCGGATACTCTGTTCACAAAGTCCTTTACCACGGAAATGTTCACGTCCGCTTCTAAAAGCGCGATACGCACTTCGCGCATGGCGGTCTTTATTTCGAGTTCCGTAAGCCTGCCGCGCTTTGTGAGTTTGGAAAATATATGATTAAGTTTTTCGGATAAGCCTGAAAATAAAGCCATTATACACCTATTACCGAAATCAGTTGTTCGGCAAGTTTTTCGTTGCCCGACCGTGCGGCGAGTTCTTTAATCTTTCCGAACTTTTCCCTTAAACCTAAAACCTTTTCGTACTCGTCGAGTTTATTCTTTACCTTCTTTACCGTCTCGTAAACGTTCTGTCTGCCCGTCCCCGTGGTCTCCGCTGTTTCGGCAAGCGACAAATCGAGACAAAAATGCGAGTAGAACGCGTTACGCTGATTTTCGGTGAGCAATCCTTCGTAAATTTCAAAAAGTTCTATATAATAAAAATCGTTTTCCATAACCGAACCGCCACCGCAGCCGAGCCCGCTTCCTTAACGAACCGCTACCGCAGTCGAACCTGCCCGCCTGTCATTGCTTTGACGGCGGAATCCGCCGCAAGCCGTTATGCGTAATCTTTCGCGCACGAGCCGCACTGTAAAGTTTTTTTACTTTACAGTTATATATTATATACGCGTTAAAAAGCCTTGTCAAGCGTTTTAACGCCTTTTATCCGTTATTTAATCGCTTATTCCTGTCTTTATACGTCGGCTTTGCGCACGGAAACCGCCTTTTTTCGCCAAAACGTTGACTTATTCCTTATTTAATGGTAAAATAGTAAAAATTTATATTATTTAAAATTATAAAGGAGTCAAAAATGGCAAAATTCGTCAACGAACCGTCAAGAACGTTCAACGAATACCTGCTTATCCCCGGGTATTCTTCCGCACAATGTATTCCCGCAAACGTCAGTCTTAAAACCCCGCTCGTGAAATTCAGACGGGGCGAACAACCCGCCATTTCGTTGAATATTCCGCTTACTTCCGCAATAATGCAGTCGGTTTCGGGCGACAGGCTCGCCGTTGCGCTCGCGAAAGAAGGCGGAATTTCTTTTATTTACGGCTCTCAGTCGATAGAAAGTCAGGCGGCGATGGTCGCCAAAGTCAAAGACTTTAAGGCGGGTTTCGTCGAAAGCGATTCTAACCTTTCGCCTGACGCCACGCTTAAAGACGTGCTTGCGCTTAAAGAAAAAACGGGACATTCCACCGTGGCGGTTACCGAAGACGGTACGGCGCAAGGCAAACTCGTCGGTATAGTTACGGGCAGAGATTACAGAGTATCGAGAATGTCGCCCGAAATAAAAGTCAGGGAGTTTATGACTCCGTTTTCCAAAATCGTTTACGCAAAACTCGGCACTACCCTTAAAGAAGCGAACGACATAATCTGGGAACACAAACTCAATTCCCTGCCCGTTATCGACGACGAACGCAGACTTAAATACTTCGTGTTCAGAAAAGATTACGAACAGCATAAGGAAAATCCGAACGAACTCTTAGACGCCGATAAACGCTATATGGTAGGCGCGGGCATCAATACGCGCGATTACGAAGAACGCGTCCCCGCACTCGTAAACGCCGGTGCGGACGCGCTTTGCATCGACTCGTCCGAAGGCTTTTCAGAATGGCAGAAACGCACCATAAGTTGGATTCGCGATAAATACGGCGACAAGGTTAAAGTCGGCGCGGGCAACGTCGTCAGCGGCGAAGGGTTCAGATTCTTAGCCGAGTGCGGCGCGGATTTCGTCAAAGTCGGCATAGGCGGCGGCTCTATCTGTATCACTCGCGAAACGAAAGGCATAGGCAGAGGACAAGCGACCGCACTTATAGAAGTCTGTGCCGAACGCGACAAGTATTTCAAAGAAACGGGCGTTTACGTTCCCGTCTGCTCGGACGGCGGAATCGTTCACGATTACCACATGACGCTCGCTCTCGCTATGGGCGCGGACTTTCTGATGCTCGGCAGGTATTTCGCGCGCTTCGACGAAAGCCCGACGGAAAAATTCGTAATAAACGGCAACGTCGTAAAAGAATATTGGGGCGAAGGTTCTAACCGCGCGCGCAACTGGCAGCGTTACGATTTGGGCGGAGACAAAAAATTATCCTTTGAAGAAGGCGTGGACTCTTACGTCCCCTACGCCGGCACGCTTAAAGACAACGTTATGAGAACGCTTAACAAAATCAAATCCACGATGTGTAACTGTGGCGCGCTTACTATTCCCGAATTGCAGGAAAAAGCCACTTTCACGGTGGTCTCGGCGACGAGCATCGTAGAAGGCGGCGCGCACGACGTCATCAGAAAAGACAGCGTGAAAATTACGAGATTATAAGTTCACCCCGTTATATGTTTAGTCCCCGTTTAATCGGGCGTGAACGGTAAAACTTATCGTGATAATCGCGGTTTGTATAAAAATTGTTCGATAAACCATCAATAAAAGCGGCACGCAGCGCGCCTTGCAATGCAAGGCGCGCTGCGATATATGTTTCGATATATTCCGTTTTAATTGCACGGATTTAACCGAGCCGCAGTAATTGTGCCGCTATCATTGCCCCGCCTTAATCGCGTCGCTATGATTGTACCGCCTTTTAGTGCCGCGTCGTGCGAAACGTTTTTCTTAAACTTTTGCTTTTTCGGATTACATAACGAAAGGGATTTTTAACGGTTAACGGTTTTATTTTAATAAAAATTTGGATAAACCCCTTTAATACGTTTGCATTTAGCAAAAAAATGTGTTATTATTTTAGCGTTGTCGAAAGACGACGCCGAAATTCAATTATTTCGGGGGTATGGCTCAGTTGGTAGAGCGCCGCGTTCGCAACGCGGAGGCCAGGGGTTCGAATCCCCTTACCTCCACCAAAGCAAAACCTAAAACGAACTCCTTTTGAGAGAGTAAACGTTTTAGGTTTTTTGTTTTGTGTAGATATTTTAGATTGCAACTTACTATCCATAAATTTCGGTATAGCGTTGTCGCATTTTGATGAAATACTCAAACACTGTGAATTGCGCTTTTGAAATAATTCTGCCTATTTCGGTAAAGCTCAAGCCTTTTATACGGCATTCCAAAGAAATGCGCATATTCACTGTCAAATTAAAGCTTTCTATGATTTTATCATAGGCGGTATAATCTTTCACCTTTTCATCTTGAATTACTTTGTACGGCTCGTTTACGGGCGTGAAAGCCTCATAACCTACGTGTCGGTAGTTGTCGCGTATTTTTTGGCTCATCAGTTTCATCATTTTCCTACAACAAGCAATCTCGATAGTAATAGGGTTACCTTTTTTAGGGCTTTATATTGCAAGAAATTTTATGCGTTCTATGAACGGGGATCTGACTTACAGACAGCAAGACGGAAAGCTGGAGTTTTTAATAACCCTGCCGCTCGCGTAAACGGCTTATCACTTTTAATAGAATGTAGTTCTATTTTCAAGACTTAACGCCAGAAGTCTCTTTTTAACCGGCTATTATTTTTTGCTCAATACAATATATATTCTCTATTTACTTTTTCACCCTCTTTCATGAAAAGTTCTTCTTCTATAAATCTCTTACTTAAACAGCCGCTTTTTATTGTGAAACGGGTATCTCGCGTTGCTATCAAATATAATTTGACTACCTTATCCTTTCTCATCAATTTAACCTTTACGCCACACCGAGCAAGCGAATAACCGTACGATATTTCTTTCCATTGCTTTGGGGTTGCCGGAAATATTTTTAATACGTTTTCCGTTGAATACAAAAGCATATTTTGCACGGCAGCCGTAAAGCCCATATTTGCATCGATTTGAAACGGCGCATTGTTAGCCCACAAAAAATTTAGCGTTACTCCTTGGTTTAAAGTGTCGTTATGATAAGTAAACAAGTTGTTGCCCGTGCAAAACCTTAATATTAGTTTAAGGCACTGCTCCGCTCTTTTGCTTTCGCCTGTAACGGCATACACGTTAGCTAAGTGCGCCAGACTCCAGCCCGTTTGTTCCTTTAAGCCTAACTTATTTCTTAAAACCAACGCTTTTTTGCAAGAATTAAATAATTGTTTATTATCTTCAGTTATTTCTCTCCCCGGGAAAACGGGATATAAATGCGATAAATGCCTATGCGCATAGTTATCCCTGAACCTTACGTCCATCCATTCTGCAATCGCTCCGTCCTTATTTATAATATAAGGCGGAATTTTTGCAAGCATTTCTTTCCATAATCCGTCTTTTTCGTCTGACACGTTAAGCACTTGTTCGGCGTCGATAAGGTCGTTCAGCAACTGCTTTAAAAGCGCAAAATCCATTGTGGCATTTATGCAAACGTTAGTTTTATTTGCGCCTGCAAAATCGCCTGAAGCACAGTTTTCCGGAGAATCGGACGGATAACTCTTTAAATATCCGTTTTCATCCGTACTCATAAAATCTTCATAAAACTGTGCAGCCTCTTTCATAAACGGATAGGCTTTCTCTTTCAAAAATAACCTATCGGACGTGCAAAGATAATAATCATAAAACATATCTGCAATCCAGGCAGAACTTGCCGTCCAATACAATACGTGAGGTTGTATATCTTTTTTCTTACCGCTTTTATTGTCCATATATAACGGCAACAAAATTCCCCTACAACCAAAAAGTTTTTTGGCGTTATCCCTATAATCGTCCATAAACGATAGATACGTTTCAAAAAGCGGTAACATTGTATTGGGTAAATTCCCGGATAATGCTTGCCAATAGCACATTTGCAGGTTTTCGTTATTGAAAAACGTACAACCCCACGCAGGACGGTACGCTCCGTTCCAAACACCTTGAAGATTTGCCGGATGTTTACAGTTTGTAGATGACGAGATTAACAAATAACGTCCGAACAAAGCCTGTTTTTCAATGATAGCCGCCCCTATTTTACCGTTATACGTTTTAATTTTTTGGCTTTCAACAAAATCCAAGTTCGGCTTGTCGCACAACTTAATTTCACAATTGCAAAAATCTTTGGAAAATTTTTCTATATGATTATTTTTAGTTTTTTCATAATCAAAACCGTCAGGAGTATCACAAGTAAAGTTTTCACCTTCTTCATTTACGTTGCAGACTATAATAACCGTGCCGGCGTTTGATACTTCATAAAAATTGTCCTTAAAGCAAGAAGTTCCTTGCATACCCCCTTTTTTTATGCGTTTCTTTTCTTTTATAAGGCGCGTATTTCCATCAGAATACACTTTTAACTTTGCATTATAAACTTTTCCGTCGACTGAGATAAGTTTTCCCTGTATTATTCCATCCGCTACGTAAAACTTTGTAACGGGCAACTCTTTGCGTTTTAAGGGGACGCCGTTTCTGTCGACCGCATCTTTTAAATCGTGTTCTTCTAACCTTGCGCTTAGTCTGATAATATTTTGAGAAGCGGAGGTTTTTATAACCACCGCTCCCGTATCATAATCAACAAAAACTTCTCTTTTATATTCTGTTTTACCGTCTTTCCACGTTATGCTTGCCAAGCCGTCTTTCATATTTAACGCTCTGCAATAACCGCTGAAAGGCAAATCTGTTTCCGTCAGAATCCGCACGTCAAAAGCAGGCAAAAAAACGCCTGTCCCGGATTTATAACCCAAGGATTTCAGTTTTTTAGCATAATATTTTTCAGCGACGGCAAACTTGCCATCATCTAATAACTGCCTTAACTTAGGTAATTCGCCAGAAACGTCGGGCAGGGGCGCGTCATCGCCCCCATCATAGAGAGTTTCGTGATTTATAAGCACCCTTTCATCATATATACAACCATATACAATTGCCCCGATTCGACCATTGCCAACAGGCGTTCCGTCTTGCCATTTGGTTGCGGGGAATGCATTGCTTATTATATATCTCTCGTCTTTTTTGCCCATTTTACTTTATTATTCCTATAATAAAAGAGATTTTAAGATTTGACTTTAGTTGTCAAA
This sequence comes from uncultured Clostridia bacterium, assembly GCA_945917475.1. Taxonomy (GTDB): domain Bacteria; phylum Bacillota; class Clostridia; order Christensenellales; family Borkfalkiaceae; genus UBA1259. Next base: position 6,965 of record CAMEHL010000053.1, read on the forward strand.
CTTGATCACCGTATCAAAAACGCCACTGTCGTTTAGTTCTTTCTCTACCATATCTTTTGTAACGAGATATTCTTCTTCTATCACTGTTTTTTTAAAAACAGCGTTATAAGCAACGTTTTGCAATTTTTCCGCCACAGAAGACGGTAAACCGTCGGGCTTATACTCAATACCTATCGGACTTAATCCATAAACGGTTGCAAAGTGACAAAGCGCCGCAAGATAATGTCCGGCAAGACTCGGATGCGTTTTATCGTCATCATATAACTCAATTTCGCTATATTCATTCACGCAATTATAAAAAGCAATACCCACGGGCGAAACGGGAACGCCTAATGCCTCTCCCATAACGTTGTAGTTAGCCGCTATTCTCTTTGTCATTCTTTCTACGGTCAATCCGTTAGATAAAGTTGGAGAACCCTCTTTTCTTGCCCACGTTTGATACAATATAGAAGTTGCTCCGTTAGCCTTAACTTTTTCGTTCATTCTATAAACTCCTATATAAAAGTATTGGAGATTATTTATTGCTTGCGTGCTAAAGTCCTGCAAAAATACAATATCATATTTATTTTCTTTTAACTTTTGCGCAACCAAACTGCCATTGCCCATATCCTTTATTTCAGTTTCGGACCCCACGGATTGGTCGTTTTCGTTGGAAAACTGATTTAAAGAATAACCGCCACGCGTAACAGAATCAACATTAACTTCTATTCCCGCACTTTTTGCAACGTTTTTGAATAATTGAGGCAAATCATGCCAAAAAGTATAACTGTTACCAATAAAAAGTATCGAGTATCCGTTCATATCCACTTGTTTCTTTCCTGTATATCCTGTATATTCAACATATTTTTCTCCGCAAGCGCAAGTGTAAACGGTTTCACCTTGCTGAGTTGCGGTTGGTTTTTTAGTCTCTTCGGTATATTGATGTATGTGCTGATTAACGCCCGGCGTACTAGTCGTTTGACACCCAAAAGCACAAAACACGTTTATAGATAAAAGCAAAACGGTTACAAACATCAATAGAAGACGCTTTAACTTTTTCATATCATTCTCCTTAAAAGACGTGTTAAAAATTTTAGTACGGTATAACGAAAACACCTTCTCCAACGTCCAAGTCGAGCGTTAATATGTGGTTTACAAGTTTAATCTCTTCTTTTACTCCGCCTTTATACACGCAGGCGTATTTGGCGTTTTTGAACGTCATCTCTACTGTATCCTTATTTTTATAGTAAGGATCGTTATAGTTCACAACAGTATAGCCGTCGTTCTCATACGCGTCTTTTGCTACTCCTACCAACGTGTCAGACGTTCCCTTAACTTCTTGCAGGTCGCCTATCTGAGTAGCGTCTAACTCCGTAAGCGAAGTAAATCCCCCGAAAGAATTGCTATTCTCTGTACCCGTTGCCGTTATTACGCCCTTATAATCGAATTGCATAAATACGCGGTCGAATTTACGTATTTCAGAAATAATCTTTCTGCTGTCGTCCCACGTTTGCGTCTTTTCGCCGTTTAAATCTACTAATGCGTTTCTATATGTTTCTTTACTTGACGTAGGCGTTGCATAACAGAAAAACGAAACCATATCGTATCCGAACGCAATTAAAGAGTACATTTGCATGCGCAACTCGTTATATCCTATCTGCCTGTCAAACCAACGCCCTTGATTATCCGTAATATGCGGCATTGATAAAATAAAGAAGTTGGTATGAATATCTAATTCCGGATTTTTTAACTTTTCATTAGCCAAAAGTTGTAAGTTATAAAGCCAATTCTGTTGTAAAGAATATTTTTCCGTTCCCGGATCATAAATATACACGTAATTATCGCAAGAAATCCAACGTTCCGCTTTTGGCGAGGTTTTTTTGACTATCTGTTCTATATTTTGTTTAAGATATTCGCCGAAAGTCGTGCCTAAACTACTTGCGTGCATAGCGAATAAATTTGTAAAGAACGGCATTGTTTCGCCATATATTTCTTGGAATTTCGGAATATATGCAGCCACGGTATCTATACCGACTTTTGATCTGTCTTCAGGCTCGAACGTTACCGGCTCGTCATACGCGTCCATTGCCCATAAGGCAGGATAGTTCTGATAACCGTAATCGTGCGCGGCAGCGGTTAAATCGTCGTTCTTTTTTGCACTATCGCGAGATACGCTTGCGTCTATAATACATTTTAAATTATATTTTCCCGCAAGTTCGAGCGCGTTTTTAACGTATTGACTTTCGCCGCCATAACCGCCCACGTTTTCGCCGTTAATCCACATAACGTCAAAACCGCAATCCGCGTATTCTTTAAAACTTGCGTCGTTTACCTTTGGCGTATAATATCCGCCGATTTTTAAGTGACTAGCCTTATTTTGTTCATAATCCGGTAACGTTTTCCATGGTTTATTATTGTTCACTGTAACTCCTCCCGATTCATTACAACCGGTACTAAACATAATAAATAAAACACTTAATACAGTTGCTATCAACCTTTTCATAATAATCTCCAATTAATTTTTTTATCCCTTCAATCCGCCAACC
>CAMEHL010000054.1 GCA_945917475.1 uncultured Clostridia bacterium
TCCCCTGACTACGGGTTTAACAGAGCAATCTATTCCCGCTATTTTTTTGAAGCAAACCGCTATGTTTTTCTCTTTCAGAGCGAGTTGCTCGGAATATCTTAAATGTTGAAGTTGACAACCGCCGCACTTGCCGAAAACGGGGCATTTGGGACGTACCCTTTCTTCTGCGGGCGTTAAAATTTCCGTTACTCGACCGTAAGCGCATTTGGAAGTAACTTTAAGCACCCTGTATTTAATCTTTTCTCCGACGAGCGCAAACGGCACGAAAACCGTGCTGCCGTCGGCTTTTATCACACCTTCGCCGTTCATGCCGAGACATTCGACGACGCCTTCTCTCTCTTCGTTTTTCCTTAACATAACAATCCGTAAACCGTATAAAAACGGCTATTTTTTTACTATTTTGCCGAGATACCTGTCCGTAAGATTTCTGACGACGAATATAAACCTGTCGAAAATAAAATAAAAAGCGACGGCGAACGCGGCAATAAAATACAAAAGATTATCGGACAACCAGCCGAGCCATTCGGGAAAGTCGCCTATCGACAGATTAAGCACGGCGGTGTAATAAAAATACGCGCCGTAAAAAAACAAAACGCACCATGTCGCGCCTATTAAATACCGGACGCCCTTTTTAACGTTTTTGCTCTTTGCATATTCGGAAACAACCGGATATAAGCCGAAGAACAGAAAATACGACGGAAACACGACGGAGTTGAATCTCGGCAAAGCGAAAACGAGCGCAATAGCCCCGCCTGCGAAAAAGGATAGAAAACAACCCTTGTACGAGCCGTAATACAAGGGTAAGATAACGAAAGCCGAAGCGACGACGAGCGCAAACAAATCCGCCATATCTATATACGCCCCTACGGTCAGGGCGATAGCGACGAAACCGGCGCTTATCGCCGACACAGCCAGAATTTTGCTTTTCATTTTACCTGCAACAAATGCTGCAAAGCATATCGAGACAGCACCAGGTTGCGCAAAAAGACAGGCAGTCGTTCGCGCCGCTTCCGCCCATCTGTCTCTCGGTGGTTCTGTGCGCGCCGTTATCGTACTGCGCGTTTCCGGAGTGGAACTGCTTTTCGTTAAACTCTATTTTCTGTTTGAGTTTGGTATAAGAATCCGCGTACTTATCGTTATGCGGCTCCATATTCATAGCGATTTCCAGCTGTTTTTTGCTCTCGTTAATCCAATTTTTCTTATAGAACACGACAGATTGCAAATAATGCCACTCGGCGGTTCTGTCGGAAACGTCGTCGAGTTTAGCCTGCGCTTCGGATAAGTTTCCGCGTTTTATCGCGCGTTCTATGTCGGAAAAATCTTCCGTGCTTCTGCCGTCCGACTCGTTTTTATGCAATCTCCTGTCGGTGGTTATTTCGGCGTAAGCCGTTTCGAGTTTGGTAAGATTGCGCGCCGCTTCGTTGCCTATTTCCCCTTCGTAAAAACGTTCGCGGGAGTATTTTTCTTTAAGCTTTTTGTAAGCCGCTTCGATTTCTTCGTCAGTCGCGCTTTCGCTAAGCCCTAAGATTTTGTAGTATTCCTGCATTGTTTATTCTCCATTATTCGTTTTGTTTGTTCTCTTATCCCGTTCAACAGAATATTGTCCGTTAAATCGTGATTGAATTTATAGTCGAGCGTTTTGGAACGTTCCGCAATTTCGGAAACGAGCATTCCGAAAACGGTGAACAAGTCATCAGCGCGTTCTTTAACGAGCGATTCTTTATCGGGGATATCACGGTATGCGTTCACGAACACGTTGAACGAGCCGCTCTTTTTGTCCTTATCGAAGTCGTCGAGCGCGTCTATAAGATATATCCATTTGCCGAGCGCGTAAAACAGTCCGTCCGTTTTTTCGTCGGCGTTGTCTTTCAACAGTTCGCGCGATATATCGGTCATCATATTACCGAACGGGTCGGCGGAAAGGTCTATACTGTCGCATTTCTCTCTTTCGAGTTTAAGAAGTTGCGAGTATCTGTCCGATACGATTTTATCGAGAACGGGTTCTGCGTTTTTTGCGCGCTTATATGCTTTCGAGAAAAAGCCGCGCTTTATTTTACCTTTGCCCGTATCGAAAACGTTATCGTTCAATTTATAACGCGCTAAAATGACGTTGAGCGCGCCTATTCTGTCGGACAACACGTCGGGCTTGGCGACGGGGCGTCTGACTATCCAGTGAAGAATACAACGCCGCCTTTCTACCTCCATATCGACGTCCGAAAGGTTGTGAATAAGCACCGAAAAGAACGCAAGGTCGTAATTCAGCAAAAACCTGCCGCTCGTGCCGCACGCCCTGCCTATGCTTTTGCAAAGTCCGCAATACGCGGCTTTATAGAGCACGGTGTCTTTAACGTACATATTCGGAAGGTCGGTTTTAACATAGCCGAACATCTTCCGTCAGCCCCTTTTTCTCGGAACAAGCCCGACTTTTTTGTAAACTTTCGCAAGCGTCTTATACGCGAGCCTTTCGGCGCGTTCCGCGCCGTCTTTAAGGACGTCGTCCAGATAATCCCTGTTCGCTAAAAGCCTGTTCTTTTCGAGACGGATAGGTTCAACAGCGTCTGCGACGACTTCACCCACTTTAAGTTTGAATTCGCCGTAACCTTTGCCGTCGAATTCTTTTTCCGCGTCCTGCACGGAAATATCCGAGAACGCGCTGTAAATCGTGAGAAGATTGCTTATACCCGGTTTCTCGGGAGAGAAAATTATGCGGTTGTCGCTGTCGGTAACGGCGCGTTTGAATTTACGGATGATAGCGTCCTTGTCGTCGTCCATAGAGATGAACGCGTTAAGATTCGCGTCCGACTTACTCATTTTCTTATCGGGTTCGGCAAGACTCATAACGCGAGCCGCGCTTTTGCCGATATACGCTTCAGGCACTTTGAACGTTTCTCCGTAACGGTTGTTGAATCTCACCGCAAGGTCGCGCGTGAGTTCTAAATGCTGTTTCTGGTCTGCGCCGATAGGCACGAGTTCCGTCTGATAAAGAAGAATATCCGACACCATAAGCACGGGATAATCCATAAGCCCCATATTGACGTTGTCCTCGTGGCTGCGGCTCTTGTCTTTGAACTGCGTCATTCTCGACAGTTCGCCAGGATAGCAGAGAGTGTTCAAAATCCAGGTGAGTTCCGCGTGCGCGGAAACGTGCGACTGCGCGAAAAGAATCGATTCTTCGGGGTCGATTCCGCAGGCGAGATACAGCGCGGCGAGTTCGTAAGTGTTTTTTCTGAGCGAAGCGGGCTCTTGCCTTACCGTAAGAGTATGCAAATCCGCAAGCGAAAATATACTCTTATACCCGCTTTGAAGTTTCTTAAAATTTTTAAGCGCGCCGAGATAGTTGCCTATCGTGAGAATTCCGCTCGGCTGTATCGCGCTGAACAGTACCTTTTTTTCTTCCATATTCTTTTCCATTATTATATATTCCGCAACTTGAATTTTCCTTGAAAAATGCGCGGAAGGTTATTTTTCGATAAACTCTATCACGGCTTTTTCGGCGTCCTCTTTTTCCACGACGGATAAAAACCGCTCTTTTGCCGTTTTTAAGGCGGTTATAGCGTCGGGAACGGGACACGCGCTTTCCGCAAACAACTTGTCGGAAGCCGTAAACGCGTCCTTTATCGTTTTGCCCGTTATCGCTTTATAAACGCTCTGCGGGAATTTGTACGGACTTGCCGTGGAAAGCACCACGGTTTTGCAAGCGGTTTCCGTAAAACTCCTGAATTCGTCACACACGGCGAGCGCGACGGCGGTATGCGTATCGGGAACGTATCCGTATTCTTCGAATATATTCCTGATTTCCGCCGAACAGTCTTCTTCGTCGCAAAAACCCGCGAAAAAGACTTTTTCCATACGCTCTCTTTCTTCTTCGGTAACGGTATAAACGCCCGTCTTTTTAAGTTCTTCCATACGGCGCGCGGTAAGTTCCGCGTTTCTGCCCGATTCTTCGTATACGAGCCGCTCTAAATTGCTTGATATGAGAATATCCATCGACGGCGAAGACGTCTTGTAAAACTCTCTGTTTTTATCGTAAGTGCCGTCAGCGAAAAATTCTGTAAGTACGTTGTTGGAATTAGACGCGCAAACGAGTTTATTTACGGGCAAACCCATTTTCTTTGCGTAATAACCCGCTAAAATATTGCCGAAATTACCCGTCGGAACGACGAAATTTATCTCTTCGCCGAGATTTATTTCGCCTGCGTTCACAAGGTCGCAATAAGCGGAAAAATAGTATGATATCTGCGGCACGAGCCTGCCGAAGTTTATGGAATTCGCGCTCGATAAAACAACGCCTTTCTCCTTTAACAAAGCGTTGAAACGCGCGTCTGAAAAAATCTTTTTCACGGCGTTCTGACAGTCGTCGAAATTGCCTTTCACACCGACCACGTTGACGTTTTCCCCCGATTGCGAGCGCATTTGCAGTTTCTGCATATCCGAAACGCCGTCGGACGGATAAAACACCATTATCTTTATTCCGTCCGCGTCCGCAAACCCCGAAAGGGCGGCTTTGCCCGTATCGCCGCTCGTCGCGACAAGAATGAGTATTTCGTCTTTAACGCCCGTAATGTCCGAGCCTTTTCTCAAAAGATACGGCAGAAGCGTGAGCGCGATATCTTTGAAAGCGAGAGTGGGACCGTGAAAAAGTTCTAATATAAACAGATCGTCGTCTAACTTGACGACGGGCGCGGCGTCCCCTTCCTCGAACTGACCGTAAGCCTTTTTACACGCGGAAAGCAGTTCTTCCGCGTCGTATTCTTCGAGGTATTTGCCGATTATAAACGCGGCGCGCTCGGCGTAATCCATACCGAGCAATTTATCCAAATCGTCTTTCACGCAGGGGAAACTTTCAGGAACGAACAATCCTCCGTCGGCGGCAAGTCCTTTGGTTATGGCCTCTGCGGCGTTTTCGGCGACGTCTTTTCCCCTTGTGCTGTAAAATTTCATAAATTCACCAAAAAAATAATAGTCGGAATAATCCGACTATTATTTTACACTATCCTTACGGAAAAATCAACTAATTAACGTGCTTTAACACAAAGTCCGGCAAATCTTCTTTCGCCGCGCTGACCGTCAGAACAAACTTGACTTCGTAATCTTTTTCGAGTTTTTCCATTGCGGCGAATATGCTACCGAGTTCGGATACGGGTTTGCCCGCTATTCTTGCAATACCGTCAATGAATATGTATTCGTTATCGCCGTTCGCCGCGACTATTCCTTTTATAAATCCGCGGAACGCGTCTTCGTTTTGAAGTTCAAACGCGGAAACGTTAAGAAATCTTATCTGGTATTTTAAGTCGTAAGCGTATCTGTTGGTATCGGTAATAAAAATAACGTGCCCTTTCGCGCTGTCGAGCGCGGCGTTTGCCCCGTCTATTATCGCTTTGGTTTTGCCCGTGCCCTTCTGCCCGTAAATAATTTTCATTGAAAAATCCTCCACAATGAGTTTCTGATTATATTTTATAATAAATTCGCTAAAATTACAATAGTTTTTTGAAATTTTTTAACTTCTGTCCGATAAATTTTTATAAAAATGCTTATCTACCGACCTTATTATGTTTACAATCTCGTCGTCGCCCATTACGCTGCACCTTCCGCCGGCGTATTCCGCGTCGATTACTTCTTTCACTTTCGCCACGATGGGATGCGTTTTTTCTATCCTTTTATCGCCTACAAGTTCAAAATAGTCGTTTATCCAATAAGCTATTCCGGCAAGTCCGCTCGTGTTATTGATGGAAACGTGAAGCGGTCTGTTGAGAAGTTTCTTCGTATCGAATATATTGTAAATTTCTTCGTCTTTCAATATTCCGTCCGCGTGAATTCCCGCTTTAGTAGAATTGAAACTCCTGCCGACGAACGGCGTTCTCGGCGGAATTATGTAGCCGACTTCGTTTTCGAAGTAATCGGCGATTTCGGTAATGGCTGTATAATCCATACCGTCCGAAGTGCCGCGTAGCGATTCGTATTCTATCGCCATCGCTTCTATCGGGCAGTTGCCAGTACGCTCGCCTATACCGAGCATAGAACAGTTGACCGCGCTGCAACCGTACATCCACGCCGTGGCGGCGTTGGTTACGACTTTATAAAAATCGTTATGCCCGTGCCACTCTAAAAGTCCGCTCGGTACTTCCGCGTAATGTTTTAAACCGTAAATAATACCCGAAACGCTTCTCGGCAACGCCGCGCCGGGATAATTCACGCCGAAGCCCATAGTGTCGCACGCGCGGATTTTAATGGGAATACCGCTCTCACGCGCGAGTTTCATAAGTTCAGAGGCAAAAGGCACTACGAAACCGTAAAAATCCGCTCTCGTGATATCTTCGAAATGACAGCGGGGACGTATACCGGCGGAAAGCGCGTCTTTAACGATTCCGAGATATTTGTCGAGCGCCTGACGGCGGGTAAGGTTCATTTTCTTGAAAATGTGATAGTCGGAACAACTCGTCAAAATCCCCGTCTCTTTTATTCCCATATCCTTTACGAGTTGAAAATCTTTTGCATTGGCGCGAATCCAACTCGTTACTTCGGGGAATTTAAGACCGAGTCCCAAACATTCTTCAACCGCTTTACGGTCTTTTTCCGAATACAGGAAAAATTCCGACTGACGGATTATTCCCTTTTCGCCGCCGAGTCGCGACAAAAGTTTATATATATGCACGATTTGCTCTACCGTAAAGGGCGAAACGGATTGCTGTCCGTCGCGGAAAGTCGTGTCGGTAATCCATATATCGTCAGGCATATCCGTCGGAACGACGCGCTGATTGAATATAATTTTAGGCACGCTCTCGTAATCGAACACGTCTCTAAAAAGTTGTGGTTCGGTAACGTCTTGCAGAGAGTAACTGTATATTTTTTCTTCTAAAAGATTAGTCTTTTTGCTCTTTTCAATCATTATCTTAACTCCTTTATATACGATTTTAGTCTTTCGAGACCTTCTTCTATATCGGCAAGCGATATCGCGTAAGAAAGTCTTATGCAGCGGTCGTCTCCGAACGCCGCGCCCGGTACCACGGCGACGCCTTTTTTCAAAGCCTGTTCAGCGAACGAGAGAGAGTCTGAAACGACCGCGCCGTTGAAACTCTTTCCGTAAAACGCCGACACGTCGGCAAACACGTAAAACGCGCCTTTGGGTTCGGCGCACACAACGCCGTCTATCCGCTTTAAAAAGTCCACCATAAACTTTCTTCTTTCGTCGAACGTTTTCTGCATAGACGAAATGAATTTTTCGCTTTCGGGCGAAGTAAGCGCTTCGACGGACGCGTATTGAGAAATAGAACACGGGTTGCTCGAAGTATGGCTCTGCATACTTGAAGCGGCTTTGGTTATATCGCGCGGAGCGGCGAAATATCCTATTCGCCAGCCGGTCATGGAATATGATTTGCTTACGCCGTTCACTACAACGGTATGCTCTTTCATATAGTCGCTTGCAAGCGCGATGGAATAGTGTTTTTCTCCGCCGTAAACGAGTTTCTCGTATATCTCGTCGGATATGACGTATAGTCCGTACTTTTCGGCTACTTTTGCGAGCGATTTAAGTTCTTCTTCCGTGTATACCGCGCCCGTGGGGTTGTTTGGCGAGTTTATAATAACGCACTTGGTTTTAGGCGTTATCGCCTTTTCAAACTGCTCCGCGGTCATTTTATAGCCCGTTTCCTTTTCGCACTTGACGTAAACGGTTATTCCGTCCGCAAGCGAAATAAGTTCGGGATAAGTTAGCCAGTACGGGGACGGAAGTATGACTTCGTCTCCGGGGTTGACGATAGCGCATATAGCGTGATACAGCGAACTTTTCGCGCCGGAAGAAACGAGAATATCGTCGGGCTGATAAGTTAAGCCGTTGTCTTTAAGAAATTTGGCGCATACCGCCTTTTTGAGTTCGGGCATACCCGACGCAGCCGTGTATTTGGTAAAACCTATATCTATGGCTTTTTTCGCCGCGGCGTTTATGTAATCGGGCGTGTTGAAGTCGGGTTCTCCCGCACCGAAGCCTATAACGGAAATTCCTTCCGCTTTCATCTTTTTCGCTTTCGCCGTAATTTCGAGCGTCAACGACGGTTTGATTTTGCCTGTTCTTTCTGATACCATAAATATTCTCCTTTATTCGTCGTCCGTTCCTTGCGCGAGTTTGCTTTCTCTGTCCGCTATCGCGAGCGCGTCTATCATTTCGTCTATATCCCCTTCCATAAAGTTATCTATGGAATGGAGAGTCTGTCCTATTCTGTGGTCGGTTACTCTGCCCTGCGGAAAATTGTACGTTCTTATCCTTTCCGAACGGTCGCCCGTCCCCACCTGACTTCTGCGGTTTTCCGAATACTCTTTATCCGCTTTGGAACGGTAGTAATCGTAAAGCCTGCTCTTTAACACTTTCATCGCCTTTTCGCGGTTTTTGGTCTGCGAACGCTCGTCCTGACAAAGCACCACTATCCCCGTCGGAATATGCGTAAGCCTTATGCACGACTCCGTTTTATTTATATGCTGACCGCCCGCGCCCGACGACCTTAACGTGTCGATTCTCAAATCTTTTTCGTCAATCGTTACTTCAACGTCCGTTACTTCGGGCAGAACGGCGACAGTCGCGGTGGACGTATGCACTCTGCCCTGAGATTCCGTTTCGGGTACTCTCTGCACGCGGTGAACGCCGCTCTCGAATTTCAGTTTACTGTAAACGGCTTTGCCGCTTAATGAAAACACCGCTTCTTTGATTCCGCCGAGTTCCGTCTCGTTTACGTCTATTTCTTCCGTCTTCCAGCGGTTACGTTCGGCGTATTTCAAGTACATTTTATACAGTTCGTAAGCGAAAAGGCTCGCTTCTTCGCCGCCAGCGCCCGCGCGTATCTCCATTATAACGTTTTTATCGTCGTCAGGGTCTTTGGGAAGCAGCAGTATTCTCAGTTCTTCGGAAATCTTTTCCGTTTTTTCTTTAAGTTCCGCAATTTCCTGTTCGATAAGTTCTTTCATTTCTCTGTCCGTCTCCGACGGCAAAGATTGTTTCAACGTCTCCGATTCCGCGGCGGCTTTTTTGTATTCGGTGTACTTTTCCACCGTTTCCTGCATATCGGCAAGTTCTTTCGTATAAGCCTTCCACTCGTCCATCTTTGCGATAACCGCCGGGTCTCCGACGAGCCGGTTAAGTTTCTCGTACCTTTCGAGCATCTTGTCGAGTTTTTTAAACATTTACGCTTCCGCCTTCACTATTCTGTCGATATTTTCAAGGTCTTTTATCTTCTCCGCGTTCTTATACCCGTAAAGAAGTTCTATAACCGCGTCCGCCTGGTTTTCTCCGCATTCGAGCAGAAGTATTCCGCCGTCTTTTAAATGCGATTTCGCTTCTTTTGCGATAATGCGGTAATAATCAAGTCCGGCCCTGCCGCCGTCAAG
>CAMEHL010000055.1 GCA_945917475.1 uncultured Clostridia bacterium
GGCAAAGTTACCGCCGCGGAAAGCAAGAAAGAAGGCTATACCGTAGAGTGGTACATCGACGCGGAACTCACTCAGCCGTTCGATTTTGCAAACACCGCAATATCGGGCAATCTCGAACTGTACGCCAAATATACGGCAATCGAATACACGGTAACGTTCAATCACGGCGGCGATATAGCGGCGGAAAGTAAGAACGTCGTTTACGGCGGCAAAGTTACCGCCGCGGAAAGCAAGAAAGAAGGCTATACCGTAGAGTGGTACACCGACGAAGCCTGCACCGCAGCGTTCGATTTCGATACCGCAATCACGGCGGATACCGTTCTTTATGCTAAATACGTTAAAGAAAGCAAGGGCGGTTGCGGCTCGGATATGGGCGCGGGATTCTACGCTCTGCTATCGCTTACGGGAGCGGCTCTGGCGTGCGCGTTGTTCGTTCGCAGAAAAAAAGAAGATAAATAATTTCTTAATTTGACGAATTAAGACGAGCGTCTACCCCGACTCTCGGACGAGAGTCGGGGTAGAATAATATTAAAAGTCCGCGTTGCTGCGCGGCGATTATAAAAAGGGAGAGTTTATGGACGGCGCAAAGTGGATTTGGGTGGATAATTTTAATCCCGACGTTCACGCGGAATTTCTGTGCAAGTTAGGCGCGTTAAGCGAAAACGCATTGCTGGAAATTTCGTGCGACGGCAATTACGCCGTGTTTATAAACGGAAAAAATATAGGGTTCGGGCAGATGTCCGATTATGAATTTTATAAACTGCGCGACGAGATTTCGTTAGGCTCTCACGCCCGTGCGGAAGAAAACGAACTGCGCGTTTTAGTCTGGCATATAGGCGTAAATACCGTGAACTACCGCGCCGAACGGGCGGGAGTATGGTTTCGCGTAAGCGATAACGGGCGAACGGTCGCCCGGTCGGACGAGAAAACGCTTTCGAGAGTATGCAGGAAATTTAAAACGGGATATTTAAGAACGATTGCGCAGGTCGGCATAACTTCGCTATACGATTTTACCGTAAAAGACGACGAGTTTTCACCGAGCGTTCCGTCGGATAAAAAAGTTACGTTCGCAGACGACAACGCGGCGAATTTAATGCAGTTCCCCGCGGCGGAGGGGCGCGCGGTCGTGAGAGAAAAAAAGCGTGTTCTCGTGGATTTTGGGGAAGAGTTCTTCGGGTTTATGAATTTTTCGGTAGAAAGCCGTTCGGACGGCAACGCGTTCACCGTGTTTTTCGGGGAACATTTACTGCCCGAAAAAACCGTTCTCCGCGATATTGCCAACTGCCATTTCGGACTCGATTTCATAGCGAAAAAGGGGAAAAACGAGTTTTACGATTATCTGCGCCCGATAGGTTGCAGATATCTCGAAATAGTCGCCGACGACGAAATTTCCGTCGAACGGCTGGGAATTACTCCTTTCGGATACCCTTTCAAAGAGAAGAAGTTCCATTTAAATAACGGTTTAGACGACGAGATTTACGGGGCGTGCGTGAATACGCTTAAAAAATGCGCTTCGAAACATTATATAGATTGCCCCTGGCGCGAACAGGGTATGTACGTTCTGGACAGCCGCAACCAGATGCTGTGCGGTTATTACGTTTTCGGAGAGTTCGCTCTTGCGAGATTCAATATCGTTTTTCTGTCAAAAGGGCTTATGGATTGCGGCTTGCTTTGTTCCTGTCCGCCGTCCGCGCAGGAAAACTTTATAATACCCTTTTTCAGCCTGATTTATATTTTGCAGGTTTACGAATACGTTGAACTTTCGGGCGACGTAAGCGTTATAGAACGGGTGAGCGGCACGCTTGACGCTATTATGCGCACCTTTACGGATAAAATAGACGAAAACGGTCTGATTCCGAGATTTTCTTATACCAAGTTCTGGAATTTTTACGAGTGGACGGCGGGCAGCGACGGCTGGCCTTGCGATAGAAAGGCGAGCATAGATAGAAAGGACGATGAGACCTACGACGTCATATTAAATTCCGCGTTCGTTATCGCGGCGGAAAAATACGCCGCGCTGAAAGAAAGAATAGGCGAGTTCGTGCGTTTTTCTCCCGACAAGACGAGAGAAAAAATAAAAGAGACTTTTTACGACGAAGAAAGGGGACTGTTCCGTCTTAATTCCCGTTCGCGCGAGTACGGCAGGCTGGGCTGTTCAATGGCGCTGCTCGCGAAAGCCGTACGCGGCGAAGAAGCGGCGCGAGTCGCAAAAAACGCGCTTAACGATAAAGACGTGGCGGATTGTTCGCTCGCGTGCGCGGCGTTTTTCTACGACGCCCTGCTGTCGGTAAACCCCGATTACAAAGATTTCGTTCTGCGAGATATACGCTTAAAATACGGGTATATGTTAGACTGCGGCGCAACTACTTTCTGGGAAACTCTGCGCGGCAGCGCGGAAAACGGCGGGATAGGCAGTTTGTGCCATGGCTGGTCGGCTATGCCCGCGTATTACTACCATAAATTCTTTTCCGAATAACGGCGCGCGATTCGTTCGGCGAACGCGGCGGCGCGTTGTAGGATAAATTCAGACAGGTGTGGTTATGGAAGACTTAAAACGGATAATCGATTCTATGACGGTTGAACAACTCTGCGGGCAGGTACTCGCTTACGATATTCAGCCGCGCGACGGCGAGAAAGAAACGCTCGGCATAATCGAAAAAATCAAACCGGGCGCGCTGTTCGTCTGTGGCACGGAAAAGGGAAGCGTCAAAGATCTTGAACCGTTCTTCCGCTCGGTGGAAAAATATCGTGCGTTCGCGACCGAAAAGAGCGGCGTTCCGTGCCTTATGACTACGGATATAGAAAACGGCCCCGGCTCGTTCTGCAAACCGCTGCCCGAACTCCCCAATCCTATGGCGTGGGGCGCGTGCGACGACGAAAAACTTGTGGAACGCGCGGGCGAACTTACGGGCAGAATATGCCGCAGGGCGGGTATTCATTACACGCTCGGTCCCGTCGTCGATTTAAGCCTTAATTTCAGAAATCCGCTCGTTTCCGTGCGCAGCGTGTCCGATTCGCCCGACAGGGTGATTAAAATTGCGGGCGCTTATTTAAGGGGCGTGCAGAAAAACGGGTATCTGGCGGGGTGCTTAAAGCATTTTCCCGGCGACGGCGTGGACGAGAGAAATCAGCATTTTTTAACGAGTGTGAATTCGCTCTCCAAAGAAGAATGGATGTCGACTTACGGCAGAATTTATAAAGAACTGTTTGCGCAGGGCGCGGACTCGGTTATGGTGGGGCATATAGGCTGTCCTGCGTTCCAGAGCGGAGAAACGGACGAATACGGAGTTCTGCCCGCAACGCTCAGTAAGTCGCTTATCACAGACCTGCTTAAAGGCGAATTAGGGTTTAAAGGCTGCGTCATTTCGGACGCCATGAGTATGATAGGCGCGTGCGCGAGAGTGCCCGAAGACAAACTCGCCGTTTCTTTTTTCAAAGCCGGCGGCGACCTTATGCTTTTCCCTCGGCCGGAAGAACACGGGTATCTCGTGCAGGCGGTAAAATCGGGCGAATTAAGCGAGGAACGCATTAAAGACGCGGCTTACCGCTGTCTTAAACTTAAAGAAAAGGCGCGGCTGTTCGACGAAAACTTCAAAGTGGCGGAGAGCGACTTTGAAAGCGACGTGGCGGAACTCGGAGAAGTCTGCCGCGAAATCGCCGAAAAAGCGGTGAAAATCGTGCGGAACAATCAGGGAATTCTGCCCGTAAAAAAAGAGAAAGGCAAGGTGCTTTTATTGAAATTCGGCGGGAGTTACTTCAATACCGCCCCGCAGGAAGCGCCTTTCAGATATATAGAAAGCGAGTTTAAAAATCAGGGCTGGCAGGTCGATTCGCTGTTTTTCGCAAAGCACGAACGGGTGAAAGAGATTATGAACGATTACGATCTTATCGTTATCGCTTCGCACTCTAACTATCACGGTTCTACTCTGCGCGTGGGCTGGGATAATATAATGGCGCTCTGGCGCGGGTACGTTCTGCAACATAAACGCGTGGTGTTCGTCGGTCTCGACGATCCGTATAAACTGTTCGACTTCCCGTACGCGAAAACGTATATAAACACGTTCGGCACCGCGCCCGAATTGCAGAAAGCGTTGGTGAAAGTGATTTTGGGAAAGATTCGTCCGCAGGCGAAAAATCCCATAGAATTCAAGGGTTTCTTCGATAGAGAAGATTAAAACTGGTATTATTTTATGACGACTGAAATTAAAAAGGCGGCGCGCCGCCTCACGGGAAACGTATATTCTAAATCTTTCGACATCATAGGCGGCAAAAACGTTATGCCCGTGGGCGTGTGGAGCGGTCCCGACGAGTGTATGGCTACCGACGCGTTTTACGGGGATATGAAAAAACTCGGCATAAACGTGCTTATTTCTCCGCCCGCCTATCTCGAACACAAAGATTCGCTCGAAAAGCACCTGACTCTCGCCGATAAATACGGTATGGCGGCGTTCGTTCCGTATTCGGACAAATATCTTCCCGAAACCAAAGAGCAGATGGCGGAAGTTCATAAAACGGCTTCACGCCACCCGTCTTTCGTCGGTATGACGCACAGAGACGAACTCACTTACGGCGAGATTAAGGACGATTACGTTCCCGTTATACGCGCTTTTAAGGAGACGGAATACGCGGATAAATACGATTATTATTTCAACGCCAACCCCGTATGGGCGCGCGTGCTCGGCGAACGGTTTTTCTGCGGCAAATCTTACGCTGAATACCTTAACGCTTTCGTCTCCGAAAAAGGTTTGGGTTGTTCTTTTCTCTCGGCGGATTTTTACCCGTTCGTCGGGGACGACGACCTTATCGTTCACAACTACTTTAAACAACTCGCCGTTCAGCGCGAAGTCGCGTATAAAAATAAAGTGCCGTTCTGGGTGTATATACAATGCGGCACGATAAATGACAGTAAAAACCTTTCCGAGACTACGGCTTCAGAAGCGGCTTTCCGCTGGAACGTGAACACCGCGCTCGCATTCGGCGCGAAAGGCGTGCAGTGGTTTACGCTCACTTATTCCAATTTCGGCGTGAACAACTGGTATCGCGTATATAACGAATGCGGCGATAAGCGGCTCGCGGACGAGACGGCGGACGGCACGCAGTCCGCGCTATATAACAGGTATAAAAATTACGAGCGCAACCGCTGGTTCGATTATGCGGTCAGGGCGAGCAAACATATCCGCGCGGTGGACGAAGTGCTTATGAATTCTTACAGCGCAGGCGTTGCGGTTTACGGCAAGTCGCCGTACAGAGTAATAAAATCGGGCAGGATAGAATATCCTTACGCGGAACTTAAAACGGTATCGGGCGACGCGCCGTTATTGATAGGGTTTTTCGAGTACGACGGCAGAACCGCCCTTTACGTCGTGCATAATTCTTATAAAGAAAAGGAAACTGAAAAAACCGCCGCGCTCGGATTCGACGGCGTGTACCGCTACCGCGTAATCGCGCGGGCGGAAGAACGTTTTGAAACGGGCGACGGGGCGCGGCTTAAACTGAAAGGCGGAGAAGGCGTGCTGATAGTTTTCGAATAGGCGTAAAGACGGAGAAAGGTATGGAAAGAATGCAAGACGCATTTATGCGCGCGAAATGGATACAGACCGAAATTGCGGACGGACGGGACGGCGTGGTATTATACGAAAAAGCCTTTAACTGCAAAAAAAAAGCGGTTAAAGCGCGACTGTATATAACCGCGTGCGGCGTTTACTGTGCGTTCGTGAACGGCGTAAGGGTAAGCGAACCTATGGCGCCGGGGTTCGACTGTTATCCGTTCAGAATGCCTTACTTTGTTTACGATATAACAGACAGTGTTTCCGAAAACAACGTGATAGCCGTTTCCGTTGCGCGCGGGTGGTACGGTTGGTTAAGGGATAAAAAATCGTCTGTAAACTCGGAAAAAAGAAGTATGAAGGCGGCGGTAGCCGTTATTTTCGACGACGGAACGGAGCAAGTGTTCGCCACGGATAATAGTTGGACTGCGCGCCGTTGGAACTGCGTGTCGTCGGATATATACGACGGCGAATTTTACGACGCGTCGATAGAGCGAAAAAAAACGCAGCCTGTTACCGAAACCGCGCTCGAAGAAGACGCGCGTCTTATCCTTTCCGACGGCGAAAGAATATGCGAACACGAACGCTTAATCCCCGTGCGTTCTTTCGTTACGCCGAAAGGCGAATACGTGATAGACTTCGGTCAGAACGTTACGGGTTACGTCGAGTTCTCTGTTACCGCGCGAGCGGGAGAAACGCTTGAAATATCGCACGCGGAAGAACTCGATAAAAACGGCGATTTTTACACGGATAATTACAGAAGCGCGAAAGCGAAACTGACGTATATATGTAAAGACGGAACGCAGAGTTATAAGCCTTTGCATACCTTTTACGGGTTCCGTTATATACGACTGGACGAAAAACCCGACGGCACGGACGAAAAAAGCTTCGTCGCGGTAGCGGTGTATTCGGACATAAAAAGAACGGGATATATAGAGACTTCCGACGAAACGCTCAACAAATTCTGCGAGAACGTAATCTGGGGGCAGAAAGACAACTTTCTCGATATTCCCACCGACTGTCCGCAACGGGACGAACGGCTCGGCTGGACGGGAGACGCGCAGGCGTTCTGCCGCGCCGCCAACTATAACTTCGACTGCGAAAAATTCTACGCGCGCTGGCTAAACATGTTGCGTTGCGAGCAGAAAAGGTACGGGCATACCCCTAATATAGTACCCGACGCAAAAGGCTGGGAAGGCTTTTCGGCGGCGTGGGCGGACGCGGCGACTATAGTCCCGTGGGAAGTATACCGCGCTTACGGAAACGAAAAACTGCTTGCGGAGAACTTCCCCGCAATGAAAAGGCACGTGGATTCGATAACCGAAAGCACTGCCACGCCTTTTTTATGGACGGGCGGCGACCAACTCGGCGACTGGCTGGGGCTGGACGCGCCCGCGGGCAGTCTTAAAGGGAGTTCGGATGAAGATTTTATCGCTTCCGCTTTTTACGCTTACTCGACAAAACTTACCGTGCTTGCGGGGAAAGAACTCGGCGAAAATGTGGAAGAATACGAAAGACTTTACGACGGAATAAGAGAAAAGTTCGTCGAGACTTATCCCGAACCCGAAACGCAGACGGAATGCGCGCTCGCGCTCGTGTTCGGACTTGCCGCCGACGCAAAAAAGACGGCGGCGCGGCTCGCTGACAAGATTGTTTCCTGCGGCGGACATCTCGAAACGGGATTCGTGGGGACTCCCTATCTTCTGCACGCGTTGAGCGAAAACGGGTATACCGATTTGGCGTACTCACTGCTATTGAGAGAAGAATTCCCGTCCTGGCTTTACTCGGTTAAACGCGGCGCGACGACGGTATGGGAACATTGGGACGGCAAAGACGAAAACGGGAATTTCTGGTCGCCCGAAATGAATTCTTTTAACCATTACGCGTACGGTGCGGTCGTGGACTGGATATACGGAGTAGCGGCGGGGATAACGCCCGCAAAACCCGGTTATAAAATGATAAAAATCGCGCCCGCGCCGACAGAAAGGCTGAATTCGCTGCGAGTCCGACTATATACGCGGCAAGGTCTCGTTTACGTCGGGTGGAGTCGCGAAAAAGACAAAACAAAGTACGAAATTCTTACGCCTGCCCAGACGGAAATCGTAATCGACGGACAAACGTATAACGTTGCGGCGGGAAAGTACGAGTTTAATAAATAAAAAACTGCAAGGAGAGAAAACAATGAGAAAACCTTTTACTAAGAAAATCGTTTCCGTTGCGCTGTGCGCGGTAATGTTCGCGGCGGCTTCCGTTTCAGGTCTTGCCGGTTGCGGCGAAGAAGAAAAAACGGAAAGCGGGTACGTCGTGGCGACGAAACACGCCGCCGAGGACGACAAGGTGTACGCGCTCACTTTCCCCGATGCGATCGGGAAAGACGTGATGCCCGTCGGGTCTTACGCAGGGCCGCACTCTGAAGACCGCGTTTACAAGGGGCAGAATCTTCCGTCTATGGTGAGCGAGAGTTACTTCGAACTGTATAAGGAAATGGGATTGAACTTTTTCACTTCTACCCTTAACGCTAACGACGGCAAAGTTCAGGAGTTTCTGACTTTATGCGACGAATACAATATGGGCGCGTTCATCACTTTCGACGAACTGTTCAATACGACGGCGGCTAATTATATGTCCGTAGCCAAAATAGAAGACAATCTCGGGTTGTTCGCGGAGGAACACAAGAGCCTTATAGGCTTCAATCTGCGCGACGAGCCGACGGAAGCGGAAATAGAGATACTTAAAACCACGTCCGAGCAGTTCGCGGAATCCTCTTACGCCGATACTCATTATATCTATGCGAACGCTTTGCCCGCTTACGGCGTGGACGGCAGTTGGGAAGCGTATTTAAGGGCGTACTGCGAAAAGTTACAGGTAAAATATCTTTCGTTCGACTTTTATCCGTGGCATATCAACCCCAAAACGGGCGAAGAAGCGTATAATTCCGGTTACGTAAAGGCGTTGTCCGTATCGAGAAAGGTCGCCAACGAATTCAAAATCCCCGTGTGGTCGTGCAAACAGGCGGGATCAATTTTCGAAGGCTTATCCAAAGACCTTCAAAAAATCACGCCTGACGAAAACAAGTTCCGCTGGCAGATGTCCATAGATCTTGCGTACGGAGTGAAGGGCTTTACTTACTTCCTGCTCTGCGGCGACGCGCTGTCTTACGACGAGAACGTATGGGAAGAAGGCATAGACGATTATTTCGGTATTTTCAACGCGTTCACGGGCGAGCCCAACATATGGTTCGATTACGCCAAAGAATTCGACAAACATCTGACCATCGTGGAGAAAATTCTGATGAATTCCTGCCACGACGGAATTATTACCTGCGGCACGGTCAAAGAAAAACACAATATCGGCGACGAACTGATTGAAAGCGGCTCTTATCACGAACTCGAAAGCGTGAGCGGAAACCCGAGCATAATCGGTTGCTATAACTATAAGGGACAGACGGTGTTATACGTTTCTAACAACTCTTATTCGGCAAACGGGACGGTTACGCTCAACTTTAAGGACAACTACGGGTATACCGTCTATCAAAAAGATAACAAGGCGGATAAAACGGGCAAGTCGATTACTCTCGAATTGCTCCCGGGTGAAGGCGCGATGGTCGCGCTCAAATACGCGTAAAACGCCGTAAGGAAGCGGATTTTTAAAAAACCCGACTGAATAAAACGCCCTGCTCCGCCCGTATCCGTGGCGGAGCAGAGCGGGAGCTATCGCGCGGGACGGCGCACCTTGCGCCGTCCATCGCTTTTTAAAAACGGACGGAATAAATTTCGGAAAAACAGTAGACAAAACCGCC
>CAMEHL010000056.1 GCA_945917475.1 uncultured Clostridia bacterium
TTCGCCGAACCGCTTTACGAGCGCGAAAAAGCCGCGCGCGTGTTCTTTAAGCGACTGCGCCCGTTCCGCGTCCGTACGTTCGTCGGCGAGATTGTCGCCGAACCGCTTTATTATTTTCCCGAGCGAGTCTCTCGCGCCGACGGCGAGAGTTTTGTTTTCCGCGTCCCGCGCGCTTAAATTACGCGGAAAAGAGTAGGGCGGTTTATACCCTTCGAACGCCTTAACCGCGTACAATCCGCCGCTTTCTATCGCGCACGCGTCCGCGTAAATTTTCTCGGCGAATTCTTCTCCCGCTTTAAGCCCCGTTTCCTTAAACCCGTCCGCCGCTCTGCGCGCGTCCGCCTTTATCGGTTTTATCGCTTTTACAAGGTACGCTCCGTACTCTTTCGTTATTTCGGCGTAACCTTCGGGCGAATAAGCCGCCGCCGTTTTTTCCATCAGCTCTTCGGGCGATGTTTCCGTTTCGCAATAATCGAAAGTCCGCTCTACGAGTTCTTTAAGCGCGTCGTCCGTGCGTTTTCTTTTGTATCTTGCGGTAAGTTGGGTAAACCACGGCTCTTTTTTTGCGTAAAACTCCCTGAACGCGCCGTCCATCGCTTCCGCTTTCAACGCGTTCGCTTCGTCCGAGTCTATTATCTTAAAATCGGGAGACACTCCCGCGGCGAAAAAATACGTTCTTATAAGCCGCCCGCAGAACGCGTGCAGCGTGCATACGTCCGCAGTGTACACGTCGGGCAGTTGCTCGGCGAGCGAACGTTCGCCCGCGGCTATTTTCTCTTCTATCGCCTTTTTAAGCCTTTCGCGCATTTCGCTCGCAGCCGCTTCCGTAAACGTCGCCGCGAGTATTTCGCTCACTTTCGCTTTTCCGTCGCAAATAAGCCTTATGGCGCGCTCTATCATAACGAAAGTCTTGCCGCTCCCCGCAGACGCGGAGACCAGAACGTTGCCTTCGTCGTGGAATATCGCTTCTCTCTGTTCGGGTTTTAATTCGGGCATACCCTATCCCCCTTTAAGTTTACGTTATCCGTTCCGTCACCGACTTCGCAGTCCGATACCGCCGCGCGCCCTTGCTCCTTCCCGAAAACGTTCTCCGGTTCACACTCCGCCGATTTTTCTATCACTTCGCCGTTCACATTCCCGACTTTACGGACAGTCGGGTTCTGCACACCGCACAGCGAACGGAATTCGCAGTAATCGCAGGTGTTATCGTAAGGCGACGGCGCGACCACGCCCCCGTCCATTTCTCTCGCCGCGTTCTCGCTTATTTTGAGCGCGTATCCGACGAGCGCGCGCATTGTCTTTTCCCCGTAAGCGTTTTTGAGTTTGCCTTTATCCGTTTTTACGGGGATAAATTCGCTCTCTCCCCGCTCAGAAAAGTTTCCGTCCTGCGCGGCGACGCACTCTTCGTCCGCGAGAGTTTTGCCCACCGCGAGCGGAGAGTTCTTCCCGTCCGGCTTTTTGTAAGAATCGTCTATGGGAATATAATATGCCCCGGCGAGTTTTTTATCCTTAACCGCCGCCGCGTAAAGATACAGTTGCAGTTTCGTTCCCGTAAAAAGTCCTTTTTCGGAATCGTCCGCCTTGCCCGTTTTATAGTCGATTATGCGGCAATAATCTTTATAAGTATCCACCCTGTCTATCTTGCCCGACAGTTTTACCCTGCCGCCTAAAAGAGATATCGCGGGGTATTCGCCGCCGTCCCCGAACCTGACTTCCGTCTTTTTGCCGTCCGTTCTGAACGCGGAAGACCGCAGCCACTCGTAAAGTTTCCTGCAATACTTCCTGCACTCCGCGATTAAAGACGATAACGCCGCCTGCGATTCTTCGTCGGAGAAAAAACCCGAATAAGCCTTGTCGTTCAGCGCGCCGCGAACAGCCTCGGAAAAAATTTTTTCAAACGTCTCATCGTCGCGTACGCCGTCCGCGTTCTCCGTGAATCTCTTGAACACGTCGTGCGCGAAATTTCCGCTTTTAGGCGCGTCGGGGCGACCGTCTTCTCTTTTTCTGACGTTGAGCGCGTGAATAACGAACGAGCGGTAGGGACATTTGTAAAAATCTTCTATCGCGGTGGGCGAAGTAACGTCTTTTAAAAGCGCGCGGGCGTTGCTGTTTAGCCGCACTTTTATTTCTTTGCCGCCGTTTTCAAGAATTTCTTTCGCCTGCGTTCCGCTTGCGGCGCGATAAAAACTCGCCCCTTCGGTAAAGTCGTTAAGATAACCTTCGATAAACCTGCCGCACGCCGAAGAGAAGTTTTTAAGCCCCTGTTTTTCGGTAAGGTATCCGTCCGTTTCGGGAAAGGGAGACAGAGTGAAGTTGTTTTCCAGAAAGACGAACGTTTCGCTTTTTACGTTCCTGCCGCCCGCAAAATCGGAAACGGGATAAGACGCGAAAAGTTTTTCGGAAAACGCCGACATTCCGAGCGCGACGTATTCGCGTTCTCTGTGGTTTACCGCTTTGATTTTCGGTTCTATAAGCACTTTCAATTCCGCAAGCCGGTCAAGGTCGTCGTCTGTCAGAAGCGCGGTGTCGTCTTTCGCGCCGGGAACGGCGGATGTAAGCCCCGTTACGAAAAGGTATTTCGCGCGGCAAAGCGCCGCTTCTCTGAACCCGCCCACGAACACCGCGTCGTTATACTGCGGTATAACCGACAATTCGAGCGCGGCGACGCCGCTTGCGAATATTCTGCCGTATTCCGCGTAACTTACGCGCGCGTCGCCGAGAATAACTCTCATTTCGTCGAGAATACCCGTAACCGCGTCGTAAATCTGACCGTTCACCGCGGCGTCTTCCTTTTCGCCGTAACCGCCGAGAATTAAAGACGCGTTTTCAGCCTTTTCCTTTACTCCGAGACGGGCAAACAGCCGCTTTAAGTCGAACGAGTCCAGAAGTCCTACGGCGTATTTGCGGAACTCCTCGTATTCGGAATATTTTTCGTCGCCGTCGTCGAACAGCGGCTTGCTTAACGCGGCTCTGTCCGCGTTGATTTTCAAAAGATAGTTTTCAAACGCGTCAGTGAAAAATCTGTCCCCGTACACGAGCGGATTTTTGAAAAACGGCGCGAAAGTCTTTCTCGTAAGCCCGTACTTAAATACGTTTATATAACTCTCCGCGAGCGAAACGAGCGGGTTTACGGGCGACGTTTTGCGTTCGTCTAAAAAGAACGGCACTTCGAGCGCGCAGAACGCGTTTTTAAGCACGCGCCTTAAAGCGGGGTCGGGCATTATCACGGTTACGTCTCTGTATCGGCACTTGCCGTCCATAACCAGCCGCTTTATCGTCGCCGCGACGGTTTCCGCTTCCGCGGCGGGGTTTTTCGCCGCGTATGCGCATACGTCGTCCGTACGTCTCCTTTCCCTTTTATATAACGGGTTGAAAAGCCCGTCGCGCAAAATCGCGCCTTCCGCGCTATAACCGCTTTCCGCTTTCAGTTCGGAATATCCGAGTCCGCGTGCGGCGCACAGTTTTCTCACGGCAGCGGCGGTCTCGTTGACGAACGCGAATCTGTTTTCGCCTTCGGGCAGAATCGCGGTAAAATTTTTCGCTCTCGTTATCAGCGCGTCCACGACGTCGAGCGCTTCCGCGGTAAAGCCCGTAAAGCCTAAAACGTAAACGTCGGCGGAACGTATCTCGTCCGAATTCTTAATCACGTCGGGCAGAAAACCGAGCGCCGAACTCTGGTCTAAAAACCCGTTTTCGGACAGAAAATTCTCGTATGCGGCGTACACGGCTGCTAAGTCTTTCAGTTTTGCGGACAAAATGCCGTCCGTATTCTCCGCGGCGGACTTCACCGTTTCCGCGCCGACTTTCGCGCTCTTTAACTGCGAAATAATCTCGTAAAGAGCGGGCGCGAGCGAGTTTTTGCTACGGTTAAAACAACCGAGCGTAACGCCGTCAAGCACGCGCTTTACCGCCATTGCCGAGCCTTCTTTGGAGAGAATTTTGTCCATAGGCTTTTTAAGGCGCAAATAATTCCCGAACGAATACACGTCGGTTATAAAACTGCCCGAAAACTCCGAACAGATTATTCTTTCCGCCATAAGGGACGACTTTTCTTCGCAGAAAACGATATTCCTGCCGTCAAGCCCCTGCGTTTTGCCTTTAAGTTGGTTTTTCAGCGCGTCGAACAGTCCGAAATACGACTGCGCCGTGATAATTTTAATCATACGCCTATTGTATCATATATTCGTGCAAAAATCAGTCATATTTAAAAAAAATTATTTATGAGTTTTACAAATCCGTTTTATTATGGTAATATATATGTACGCGGCTTTAAGTTTTGCCGCTCATAAACGGAGATTATTATGAAAAAAAGAATATTGGCGGTTATTGCCGCGGCGATGTTCACCTTGCCCGCGCTCGGCGCGTGCGGCTGTTCTTCGCTCGATTCGCTGTCCTTTTCAGGTGCAGCAGTCGGCACGGACGTAAAACCCGGTTACAGCGAAAAGTGCGTGTATTCGGTTACTTACGAAGACAGTTCGGACTATTACAAAAAAGACGATTCGGTTACGGACGATTATCTTAAATTCGTTATCGGCTCCGTTCCCGACGGCGCGCCCGAAAACACCGCGCCCGCCGGCACTTATACCACGCTTTTAGAAGTGTCGTCCTTCAACTCGCAGAACTTTGAAACGGATATAGTGCCTTACGAAGGCGCGCTCGTATACAAACTCACGACCGAACTTTCCCTGCCCGTAAGATACGTTACGGCGGACGGCGAATTTTCGAGAACGGATTATATACGCTCGGAATCGTTTTTCTATTCAAACGCTTTCGCGCCGATTTGCTCTAATACGCGTTCTTCTTATACGTGCGTTTATATAGACGAAAGCAACGGCGCAAAAACCGCGCGGCTTCGTATCCTCGATTCTTATTCGTCGATCAGTTATAACGAAAAAAGTTATAAAGTGATTACCGATTTCACGTATTACGGATTCGATAAGGACAACGACGCGGACAGACCTTCGGTCGATAACGACAACCGCACCGAAAACTTTTCGGAAAAGACTTTCGAATACGAAAGCAAAACGGTAATAGATAACGCCGACCTGCTGTTCGCCCTGCGCAACGTGAACGTTGAAGAGTCCAAATCGGTTAATATCCCCGTAGTCGCGGCAAATTACGGCGAATACCAGACTCTTTCCGTAACAAATAAAGCGAATAACAGCAAAGACGTTACCGTTAAAGTCAACGGCGAAGAAAAAAGCGAACGCATTAACGTAATGAACCTTTCTTATTCAATCAACTCGCAGAACAAATCGGGAACGAGTCAGAAAGTTGTCGTGCAGACTTCGGGTTCTTCCGTTCCCGACAGAGCGCTTTTGTTAGAATACGCCGAACCGCTTATCGCGCAAGGCTCGCCCGTTAAACTCGGCGCTCTCGTATACAGACTCACGGAAGTATTTTTCAGCGATTCCGCGGCGTAACCGTAAACGCCGTTAAACGGCAAAAATCGCAATAACAAAAGCCTGCGCTTAAGATTTAAGCGCAGGCTTTTACTATGGAGCTGGTGAGCGGACTTGAACCGCTGACCTGCTGATTACGAATCAGCTGCTCTACCGACTGAGCCACACCAGCATACGACCGGATTTAACGGTCGCCTTTCGCTCTCATAAATGCGAGCGATAACATATTAACACAATTTACGAAAAATATCAACGATTTTTGCGATAAAGAAAAAACTTTTTTTGCCGAAACCCTTTTCTTTTTCAGTCTCTTATCTCGAAGCCGCGGCATTTAAGCCAGTTAAGCGACAATTTAACCCACTTCTGCACGGGTTTGTTGACGGTGAACACTTCTTCCGTCGCGAGCGACAGACCGTGCTGACCTTCCGCGAAAACGTGCAGTTCGAACGGAACGCCGCAACGCTTGCAGGCGAGCGCGTAATATATGCTGTTTTCGCACGGAACGCAGTTGTCCGTTACCGTAGACCAGATAAACGCGGGCGAAGAATTTTCGGTAACGCGGTTTTCGAGCGACAGTTCGCTTTTTAATTTTTCGTCGTCGCCACAAAGGTTATCGAAACTGCTGCTGTGCGCTTTATTGACCGAACTTATTACGGGATAGGATAAAACTACGGCGTCGGGACGGGTGAGAGAAACTTTGTCGCCCATAAGCTTTTTTGCGTCTGCGCTGTCGAAAAGAGTTGCGAGCATTGCGCACAGATGTCCGCCCGCCGAAAAGCCTATCGCGGCGACGTGGTTTACGTCCACGCCGAATTTTTCCGCGTTTCCCCTTATATACGCCATAGCCATAAGCCCTTCGTTCAGTTGCGCGGGATATTTTACGGGCGCGACGGAATATTCTAAAACGAAAGAAACGTAACCCTTGGCGAGATAGGTATATGCAATGCAGTCTTTCTCTCTCTGAGATACGCAAGCGTATCCGCCGCCGCCTATAACGAGCATTGCTGGGCGAACGCGGTCGGGTTTTCCTTCCGTTTCATCGTAAGCGTAAACGGTGAGATAACCCGCGCCATTTTCGGGGCGGGTTTTATCGAAATATGCGTAAAGGTCTGCTTTTTCGGTTATCATAATATAACTCCTGTAAAAAACTTTAATTATTTTATCACAATCTGCACGGCATTACAACATTTTCGGATATTTAATTGAAAAATTTTCAGATAACTGATATAATATTTTTATGGGATATCATATAGACACGGGTCTTATAAAAGAAAAGTTCAAAACCGACTGCGAATGTCCGCTGTGCGAAATACGCAAGGTGGCGGAAGAACAGTTTCTGCACGAATTCTTGAACGACGCCGTTATGGCGGACGACTGCCGCATAGAAGTAAGAGAAAAAGGGTTCTGCAAAGAACACTTCGGCAAATTATTTTCGGGGAGAAACAAGTTATCGGTGGCGTTGCAGATGGAAACGCGGTTAAGCGCGATAACCGACCTGTTTTCGCCCGTAAAATCGGCGGGGCAAGCCAAAAAACGCGCCGCGCAAGTGAATAAGTCGCTGTCCCGTTGCGTTATCTGCGACCTGCTCGACGACAGTATGGAAAAATATTATAAAACGATTGCTCAACTTTTCGCGCGCGAAAAAGAGTTTTTCAACTCCTTTTACAACTGTAAAGGTTTTTGCCTGCCGCATTACGCTAAACTGCTCGAATATTCTTCTTGCGCGGGAATTATGACCAAAGAGTACCTTAAAGCGCTGACGGACGTGCAGTCGAGAGAAACGGCGCGGCTCAACGGCGAACTCAAAGCGTTCTGCGTAAAACACGATTACAGAAACGCGAACGCGCCGCTCGGCAACGCGGAAACCGCGCTCCCCCGCACGGGCGAAAAATTCTACGGCAAAAACGACTGAAAACCGAGCCGTGTAACCGTACGGAAAACGAATTATAAACCGCGTTATGAAAACGCGGTTTAAATATGAAATCGCGTTATGAAAACGTGCGTTAAAAGCCGCTCCTTGCAA
Organism: uncultured Clostridia bacterium; assembly: GCA_945917475.1. Taxonomy (GTDB): domain Bacteria; phylum Bacillota; class Clostridia; order Christensenellales; family Borkfalkiaceae; genus UBA1259. The sequence continues at coordinate 7,426 of CAMEHL010000056.1, forward strand.
GGAGCGGCTTTTCGCTTGTTCCGATTATAATTTATAATTACTTAACGCGGTATGCGGTTAATTATATAACGCGATACGAAGTTTTTCGCCGTTGCAAAATCCGCCTGTCCGCAAACTCCGAGTTTACGCTTTTAGCGCGGCGACCGACTTTTCTATCGCGGCGAATATTTCCGCGCGCCCCAGCCCCTTTTCGGCAGACGACGGAATTACGTCGCCTATACCCACTTTCAGCGCGGCGGCGATTTTCATTAGTTGCGGCTTAACGTTCGCGCGCGAAAGTTTATCCGCTTTCGTCGCGACGAGAACGAACGGCAACGCGCGCGCGTAGAGATAGCCGACCATAGTCTCGTCGTCCGCCGTCGGGAGATGTCTTATATCTACCAGAGAAATGACGAGCGCAAGTTCCTGCGTGGCGAAAAACTCGTCCATAAGCGCGCCCCAGCGTTCTTTTTCTTCTCTGCTTACTTTGGCATAGCCGTAACCGGGCAAGTCGGCAAGCACGAATCCGCCGAAGTCGAAATAATTTATAAGCCGCGTTCTGCCGGGCGTATCCGACGTTCTCGCGAGTTTTTTGTTCTGCCCCAGCATATTGATGAGCGAAGATTTGCCAACGTTGGATTTCCCCGCGACGGCGATAACGGGTTTATCGGTACGGTAAAATTTGTCCGCGTCGTTTACGCTGGTTATGAATTTTGCGGGTGTAATTTTCATAGATACTCCGTTTTAAGAAACGATAGCCGCCTTAAACACCGAATACGCGTCGGTAACGGGAATAAATTCCACGTCTTTTCTCACTTCTTCGGGAATATCGGCAAGGTCTTTTTCGTTGGCTTTGGGAATAATCACGCATTTAATGCCCGCGCGGTAAGCGGCGAGAGCCTTTTCTTTAAGTCCGCCGATCGGCAGAACCTTGCCGCGCAGCGTGATTTCGCCCGTCATGGCGACGCTCTTTCTGACGGGTTTATCCGTGAACGCGGATAAAATCGCCGTTGCCATGGTAATGCCCGCGGACGGGCCGTCTTTGGGCGTCGCGCCTTCGGGAACGTGGATATGAATATCCGTCTTTTCAAACCGTTCTTCGTCCACGCCGAACTTTTCGGCGTTGGCGCGGATATAACTTATCGCCGCGCGCGCCGATTCCTTCATAACGTCGCCGAGTTTGCCCGTTAAAATAATCTCGCCTTTGCCGTGCATAAGTCCCACTTCAATGGTTAAGGTAACGCCGCCCACGCTCGTCCAGGCAAGTCCCGTGGCAGCGCCCACTTCGTCTTTTTCGAGCGCGCCGTCTTTAAGGTGTTTTCTTACGCCGAGATAACGGGACACGTCCTGTCTGCGGACGGTAACGTCGGGCGTATCGGGGTTTTCCGCGACGGCGGTGGCGACTTTTCTTATCACGCCCGCAATCTCGCGTTCTAAATTACGCACGCCCGCTTCCATAGTGTAACCTTCTATGATCTCGGTAACGGCGTCGTCTGAAAAGCGCACGCGTTCTGCGCTAAGACCGTTGTTTTCCGTCTGTTTGGGAATAAGGTAGCGCGTCGCGATTTCTTTCTTTTCTTCGTCCGTATATCCGTTTATCTCTATTATCTCCATACGGTCTAAAAGCGGATACGGTATAGTGTCCACCGAGTTGGCGGTGGTTATGAACATCACTTTAGAAAGGTCGAACGGCACTTCTAAAAACCTGTCGCGGAAAGTGGAATTCTGTTCGGGGTCAAGCACTTCTAAAAGCGCGCTCGCGGGGTCGCCGTGAATATCCGACGAGAGTTTGTCTATTTCGTCGAGCAAAAACACGGG
>CAMEHL010000057.1 GCA_945917475.1 uncultured Clostridia bacterium
CCGCGCAATTCGGTGGGTGTGCAAAAAAAATCTTTCGGCATCGTTCTCGGCTCGTTAAGGTAGATATACACGCCTACGCCGTGTTTCGCGCAGCGCTCAGTAAGGCGCGCGAGATTTTTTATGCGGATATTGTAATCGGGCGAAAACCTTTCGTCAAACGGAAACGGCGCGAGATTTTTGAGTGTTTCGTGCAGCCATACGCCGTTTACGCCCGTCTTACGCAACCTTTCAAGATATTCGTCCGAATAATCTTTCAAGTCCCCGTCAAGCAATACGTCGGTATATTTGGCGCAATAATTAGAAGTGAACCTGTCTTTTATCGCGTAACCGCTCTCCCCGACCTTCCCGTTGTCTTCGTCCGCAAAGGCGTCATCGTCCAAACTTTCCGCGCCGTTGCCGTAAAAATCGAAAGGCGCGGCGGTCTGCGTGAAGAACGCGCTGTCCACCGTGTTCTTTACCGCCGCGAGTTTTTCCGCGTCCGACGGCGGAACGCCGTAAACGGGCGCGGTAACTTCGGGTTTTTCGCCGAGTTTTACGTCGAGAAAGTCGTATTCTTTCAGGAGAGAGTAAAACTCTCTTTCTGAAATGCCGAGCAGTTTCGCGATTTTATCGTTCGGGAGCAAATCCCAATTATTTCTTATAAGGGTAACGAATCCCTTTTCCACCCAGAGCGGATTATAACGGAATTTGTCAATCCCCACGTCTTTCGCGAATTTTTCGACGTGTTCTTCGTCAGTGCCGAGAATTTCCGCGAGCGCGGACGATTGCACGAAAGAGTAATTTCTGAAGATAACCTTTTCCCATTCGTTAAGATATTGTGAATTACGGTTATGCCTTTTCATTGCCGTTTAATCCTTTCTTTTAACTTTTAATCTTTCTTGATTTTATACAACGCGCTTCCGTGCGCGGCGAGCGGGACTGCCCCGCCCGAGAAGTTTTTTATATTATCCCATTTTCCGTCGCTCTCGTCAAGCCCGTAACGATAATTTTTAAAAATTTTTCCGAACCGTATCGGGTAAAAACGTAATAATTAAAATTTCGCAAAAATAGTCGAGCAATATTTTCTTTTTTTTGATATGATGGATACAACACCAAAGGGAGTGAGTTCATGAACGATAAGATTTTGGCGGTGCAGTCGATGCAGGATTATATTCTGGAACATCTGACAGAAGAAATAACGATGACAGACCTTGCGGAAACGGCGCATTTTTCGCCGTGGTATGCCCATAGGTTATTCAAAGAACTGACGGGGATACCGCCCGCGGAGTATATCCGTAAACTGCGTTTATCCGAAGCGGCAAAACGGCTGAAAAACGGAAAACTGCGTATTACGGATATAGCGATGTCGCTCGGTTTTGACAGCATAGACGGATTTACAAGGTCTTTTTTACGCGAATTCGGAATGACGCCGAGCAAATACCGTTTTCTCCCCGCTCCGATCACGCTGTTCATCCCTTACGGTGTAAAATTCAAAAAACTTTTTAAGGAGAAAATCATAATGGAAAACGTAAGAAACGTGTTTATTCAGGTCGTTCGCAAGCCCGAACGCAAGGTTATAGTTAAACGGGGCGTTAAAGCGACGGGATATTGGGACTACTGCAACGAGGTCGGTTGCGACGTATGGGGTACGCTTATGAGTATGGATTCCCTGTGCGGCGAACCCGTCTGTATGTGGCTTCCGGAAAAATATATTGCACCCGACACGTCCGAATACGTGCAGGGCGTAGAAGTCGATAAAGATTATGCGGGCGATATTCCCGACGGTTTTGGCGTCATTTCTTTGCCTGCGTGTACGTATTTAATGTTCCAGGGCGAACCTTTCCGCGAAGAGGACTATTGCGAGGCAATCGACGCCGTTCAGAAGTCAATGGATAAGTACGAGCCGTCTGTCATAGGTTACCAATGGGATAATGAGAACCCGCGGATTCAACTCGAACCGAGAGGCGAAAGAGGGTATATAGAACTGAAAGCGGTAAAGTTGAAATGACAAACCGTAAGCAAGCATAAATAACGGCGTAGCGATATATTTATCGCTACGCCGTTGTTCCGTTAGCCGGTCGTAAATTACATATCCTTTCTTCTGTAATCGGGAAGTATCTGCGGAGATACTTTTTCGGGGACTATTCCCGCGGATTTTAGTTCTTTTTCAAATTCCTTGACGTGGGAAAGCGTGAGTTTGCCGACCGAAACTTCTTTCGCGCGTTCGGACGCGTATTTACCCGCGTTTCTGCCGAACACGATTATATCTAAAAGCGAGTTGCCCATAAGTCTGTTTCTGCCGTGTATTCCCCCGACCGCTTCGCCCGCGACGAACAGGTTTTTAACGCCCGATTCGCCGTTTGCGGTGATGTCTATACCGCCGTTCTGGTAGTGAAGCGTGGGATACACGAGAATAGGTTCTTTTCTGATGTCTATTCCGTATTTGCCGAACATACGCATCATAGCGGGGATTCTCTTTTCGATAGTGCCTTCGCCGCCGATTAAGTCAATCATCGGGGTATCGAGCCACACGCCGACGCCGTCGGTCGTCTTTATGCCCTTGTCGCGTTTTTTGCACTCTCTTATTATCGTGGACGCGGTAACGTCTCTCGTTTCGAGAGAGTAAACGAACGCTTCGCCGTCGCGGTTGACGAGTTGCGCGCCTAACGATCTGACCTTTTCGGTAACGAGCGCGCCGAATATCTGAGTAGGTTCTGCCGCACCCGTCGGGTGGTATTGCAGGGTATCTTCGTAAAGGAGTTTCGCGCCCGCGCGGTAAGCGAGAACGAGTCCGTCCGCAGTCGCGCCGTAGTGGTTACTGGTCGGGAAACCCTGATAGTGAAGTCTGCCCGCGCCGCCCGTAGCGATAATAACGGTTTTGGCTTTGGCGACGAGAATTTCTTTTGTTTCCATATTCATCAGAACCGCGCCGGCAGCCTGACCTTTGTCGTCTTTTATGATTTCAATCGCCGCGGTGAAATCGACCACGGGGATTTGTCTGTTAAGCACTTCGTCGCGCAGGGTTCTCATTATTTCCGCGCCCGAATAGTCCTTGCAGGCGTGCATTCTCTTTCTCGAAGTACCGCCGCCGTGCGTGGTTATCATATTGCCCTTTTCGTCTTTATCGAACATAACGCCGAGATCGGAGAGCCACTTGATGGCGTCGGGCGCTTCGTTCACGAGTTTATATAAAAGTTCGTGTTTAGCGGCGAAATGTCCGCCGCCGAACGCGTCGAGATAGTGTATGGCGGGGCTGTCGTTTTCTTTATCGGCAGCCTGAATACCGCCTTCCGCCATCATCGTGTTTGCGTCGCCTATGCGGAGTTTGGTAACCATCATAACGTTCGCGCCGGCAGCGTGAGCGGTTATCGCCGCGGAAGAACCCGCGCCGCCCCCGCCGATAACCAGAACGTCCACGTCGTAATCGGGGTGTGTAAGGTCGATTTTAAGATCGTCCACTCTCGGTTTGCCCTGTAAGAGCGCGGCGAGTTCGTGCAAAACCTTGTCGCCCTTATTAGGTCCGACTTTAAGGTTTTCGTAAGCGGACTCTATGTAGTCGGGGTGGTTTTCTTTCAAAACCGCGTCTTTTTCTTCCGCCGACATACGCGGAAAGAGATTTTTAAGTCTGTCCTGTCTGCTTTTCTCGACCTTTGCCATCGAGATTTTTTGTTCTTCGGTGTAATTATACATACGATTTTCTCCTGCGATTACGGTTCTATAACTCTGTGGTTATACAGTTCTTTAAGTTCTTCCACGGGTTTGTTCATAACGCTTTCGAGCAGTTCTTTGAAGTCGCCGCGGTTAATTTCTTCAACGCGCTTGTTTAAGTGTTCGCATTGCGGAGCGATATATTTGCCGTATAATCTTCTCGCGAGTTCCGCAACCTGCGGGTGCGAAATGCCCGCGGGGCAACGCGCCGAGCAGACGCCGCACATAACGCAGTCGAAACTTTCTTCCGCGCATTTTTCGTATTCGCCGCGCTGGGCGTACGCTATATACTGCATAACGTTAAGCCCCTGCGTGCAAGATTTGGTACAGGCGTTGCAACCTATGCACGAATAAATTTCGGGATAGAGTTGCATCATAATCTGTTCGGTCGGTTTAACCTTTTCTATGTCGTAAACCTGTTTTACGAGCGGGAAGAAAGGAAGAGTCGCGACGTACATACCTTCTTCTACCTGCTGCTGACACGCAAGACAGGTTTTCAGTTCCTGTTTGCCCTGAATACGGTAAATGGTAGCGCACGCACCGCAGAATCCGTTTCTGCAACCGCAGCCGCGCACGAGTTGATAACCCGCGTATTCCATCGCCTTCATTATGGTAAGACTTTCCGGAACGCGGTATCTCTTACCGAAAAAATAAACGTTTACTAAATTTTCCATAATTTTCTCCTTGTGGCTTAATATTCGGGTGGAAGTTCGTCGAGTTCGTCCATTCTGAAAACAGGACCGTCTTTACAGACGAATTTGTCGCCCACGTTACATCTTCCGCATTTGCCTATTCCGCATTTCATACGGAGTTCGAGCGTAGTGTAAACTCTTTCTTTCTTAAATCCTAACTCCAACAATCCCTGCAACGTGAATTTTATCATTATCGGCGGGCCGCAAAGCACGGCTGTCATCGTCGGGTCAAGTCCTAATTCTTTGACGTACGCGGGTACGAAACCTACGTGTCCGTCCCACCCTTCCTGCGGTCTGTCTATCGTGAGATACACCTGAAAGTCGGGTTCGTTAATCCACTCGTTCTTTATTTCTTCTATATCCACCAAGTCGTCTTTACTTCTCGAACCGTAAACGACGACGACCTTGCCGTAATTCTTTCTGTAATGGCGGACGTAGTTTATAACGCTTCTTAGCGGCGCGAGACCTATGCCGCCCGCGATAAACAGCAGGTCTTTGCCCTTAAAATCGCCTTCCACGGGGAAGTTCTTGCCGTAAGGTCCTCTGACCGTGATTTGCTGACCGGGTTCTAAAGAGTGAATGACTTCGGTAACGCAACCGCATTTTTTGATTGAAAACTCCATATACTCGGTGTTCGTGGGCGAAGAAGTAATGGAGAACATACACTCGCCGACGCCCGGAACGGAAACCATAGCGCATTGACCGGGGAGATGTTCAAACAGTTTTTTGCCGTCCGTGCCGACAACTCTGAACGTCTTTACGTCGGGAGTGTCTCTCCTTATGTCGGTAATGACGCCTATTCTCGGAATAAGATTTTCGTTAGTCATCTTTTCTGCCCCCTATTTTTTTGATTACTTTTAAGATGTTAAGGTGTTGCGGGCATTTGTTCACGCACCTGCCGCACCCCACGCACGAATACGTGCCGCCGTACTGCGACGGGTAATACACTAATTTGTGCATAAATCTCTGGCGATATCTCTGCATCTGCGTGGTTCTCGAATTCGCCGCCGCCATCTGCGTGAAGTCTGAATACATACAGGAGTCCCAGCATCTGAATCTGTTTACGCCCGTATCCGTCTTAAACTCCCTTATGTCGAAACATTGACAGGTCGGGCAGACGAAAGTACACGTTCCGCAACCGAGACACGCTTCGGACAGTTCGTTCCAGACGGGAAGATTGAACAGTTCGTTTAAGTTTTCGGGTTTGAATCTCGAAAGGTCTATATTCGAATAAGGCAGTTTCGCGGTTATTTCGCGGGTGGTCTTTTTCAGTTCTTCCACCGCTTTGCCGTCGTCGGGCTGTGAAAATTCCCCGACTGTTTCAAGGAGTTTTTCGCCCTTTTCGGTGTTTGCGTTTAAGTAAAGGTATTTCTCGTCAAGCCAGCCGGTCGCGTCGCCCTGCGGTTCTGCCGCGTCTATCCCGAACGCTTTGCAGAAACAACTCGTTTCGGGTTTGTTACAAGCGAGCGTTACGATAGTGGCGGCGTCCCTTCTCGCTTTATAAAACGTGTCTACGGGTTCTTGCAGAAATACGTTGTCGAGTATGGAAAAGGAACGGTAATCGCAGCCGCGGACGCCGAATATGACGAAAGGTTCGGGCTGTTTTCTTATATCTTCTATCTCGATATTCTTGCCCGAAAGTTTAAACTTCATCATAGTTTCGCTCTGCGGAAAGAAAAAGTCTTTCGCGCTCTTGACCGTCTTTAAGGTATCGAGCGAAACTTCCGCGTTCTCGTCAAACTTGCCGTAGTTCACTTCTCCCGCTTTTTTTACGGGAAGAAACAGGTCGCACGACCGCGCGATTTTCGCGAGCGCGCCGTTAAGTTTATCTCTTGAAATCTTTATCATCGTCTATCTCCCGTCCTATTTTATCGCGTCCGCCGCGGCGTTGGGGTCGACGTCGTCCGTATCGAATTGCGTAAGCGGAGTTTTGCCTTCCGCGACTTCGCCCGCTTTGAATTCGCCGTAAAGCGAATCTATGTCCTTAATGAATTTTCTGTTCAGTAAGTGCAAAGGAATACTCTGCGGACACACTCTCGAACACTCTCCGCAATCGGTGCATCTGCCGGAAACGTGGAAAGCGCGGATAACGTGGAAAAGTTGTTCTTCAAACGCGTCGTCGTTGGCTTTTGCCGCTATACCCGACTGCGGGTTGTCGAACACGCATTTTACGCACGAACACGCGGGACAGACGTTTCTGCACGCGTTGCATCTGATACATTTGGACAGTTGGCTCTGCCAGAACTTAAAGCGTTCGTCCGCGGTCATCTTTTCCAATTCAGCCACTTTTGAAAAGCGGTCGGAAACTTCGTCTTCCGTTTCGTCTATAACGACGGTGTCGTCGCTGACCATAAATTTTTTCCCTTTGCAGGTAAGGCATCTTTCGAGTATCGCTTCGCCCTTTTTAAGCGTTTTGTCGCCGTATATCGTGGAAAACTTCACTTCGTCCCCGACGTATTTTTCGTCGGTTACGCCGTCCACGCCCGCGGCGAGCAGTTTGCGGTTATCGAGTTTGCCGTGGCATTCCGTGCCGATAACGTAAAAGTTTTCTCTGTCAATCCTATGCTCTTTGACGAGTTGGTTGAAACTGTAAGTATCGCACGGTTTAAGGAACACCGCGGTTTTGCCTTCCTTCTTGTTTATGTCTATCAGGTATTTGGAAAGGTTCGCGCCGCAGAAATCGTTGTATACGAATTCTTTAAGCCCGTCCGCCGTCTCGAACGTCGCGGGAGACGGATCGTGATAAAACTCGCCTTTCTTCCAGCCGACAACTCTCTTTACTTCGCCGTTTTCAAGAAGTATCTTTGCCTTTTCAATCAATTTGTTTTCAAGTTCACTCATCGGCTTTCTCCTTTACTCTTAAATCCTGTAAACGCTTGTTTTCGCCGAGTTCGGTAACCGTTTTCACGAAATCGTTCATAACCGCCGAAAACTTTGCGCCTTCCGCCGCGGAAACCCACTCCACTCTCGTTCTGCCGCGTTCTATTCCGAGATAGTCGAGGAAGTTGAAAAGGAGCGACATTCTTCTTCTCGTGTAATAGTTGCCCGTAACGTAATGGCAGTCGCCGGGGTGGCAACCGCAAAGTATTACCCCGTCCGCGCCGCGCTGAAAAGCCTTTAATATAAACGTGGGGTTTACCCTGCACGAACAAGGCACTCTCACGATTTTCACGTTGGCGGGATAAGAAAGTCTCGAAGACCCCGCAAGGTCTGCGCCCGCGTAAGAACACCAGTTGCAGCAGAACGCCACGATGTTAGGCACGAACTCTTTTTTACCGGTGTTTTCGGTATTTATCTCTTGCATATCGCTTCAACCTCCGACATAATCTGTTTTGTAGAGAATCCCGACAAATCCATCGCGCCCGACGGGCAGGTAACGGTACACGCGCCGCAACCCTGGCAAACCGCGGGGTTGACTACGGCGACGCGTCTCGTCTCCGTTTTTCCGCCGCCCAGACGGAATTCTTTGTTTTCGTAAGAAATCGCGCCGTAAGCGCAGACGGACGCGCATTGCGAACAGCCGTTGCACATCTGCTCGTTGCTGTGCGCCACGCACGGGTTGGTCTTTAAGCGGTCTTTCGCGAGAAGTCCGATGACTTTCGCCGCGCAGGCGGAAGCCTGCGACACCGTTTCGGGAATATCTTTCGGTCCCTGACAAACGCCCGCAAGGAAAACGCCCGCCGTCGGGCTTTCCACGGGTTTGAGTTTGGGGTGCGCTTCGGTAAGGAAGTTGTTGGTATCTATGCTCGCCGTAAGGAGCGTGGCAATCTTTCTCACGGACGGTTCGGGTTCGATGGCGGTAGCCAGAACGACCAGATCGGACGGAATAACTATCTGTTCGTCGTTGATAAGGTCTGAGCCCTGCACCATAAGTTTGCCGTTTTCGTTATATACCTTGCCGACCATACCCTTTATGTAATCCACTCCGTACTGTTCGACGGCGCGGCGGTAAAACTCGTCGTAATTCTTGCCGGGCGTGCGGACGTCTATGTAGAAAACGTGCACTTCGGTATCGGGATATTTTTCGCGGATAAGCATAGCGTGCTTCGCGGTGTACATACAGCATATTTTGGAGCAGTACGGTTTTCCGCAGCCCGACACGTCTCTCGAACCTACGCATTGAATAAACGTGATTACTTTGGGGTGCGTTAAGTCTGACGGGCGTAAAAGCGTGCCGTTGGTCGGACCCGCGGCGTTCATCAGGCGTTCTAATTCGAGCGAAGTGATGACGTCTTTATTGTCCGAATAGCCGTATTCGTTGAACGCGTCAATATTTATCGGGCGGAAACCCGTGGCGACGACGATTGCGCCGTACTGCCTTTCGATAAACTCGTCTTTCATCTCGTAGTTTATCGCGCCCGCGCCGCAGAACTTACTGCATATTCCGCACTTGCCCGTTTTGAGTTTTATGCATTGTTCGGGGTCGATTACCGCGACGTTGGGTATCGCCTGCGCGAACGGAATATAAATCGCCGTGCGGTTATTTAAGTTCATATTGAATTCGTTGAGACCTTTTTTGGACGGGCATTTTTCCATACAGACTTTACAGCCCGTGCATTTCGTCTCGTCTACGTATCTCGCTTTTCTCTTTATTTTAACGGAAAAATTTCCGACGAAACCGCTCACGGCTTCTACTTCGGAATAAGAGAGAATATCGATTTTGTCGCTCTGCGAACAGTCGACCATTTTAGGCGTGAGAATACACGCGGAACAGTCGAGCGTGGGGAACGTTTTGTCGAGTTGGCTCATTCTGCCGCCGATAGTGGCGTTCTTTTCCACTATATCCACGGGATACCCCGCTTCGGCTATGTCGAGCGCGGCTTGTATGCC
>CAMEHL010000058.1 GCA_945917475.1 uncultured Clostridia bacterium
CACTCGTCGACGCGAAAGTGGAAAAAGACGCCAAGTTCGACGATATACTCGCTTCCGTGAGCGAAAGAATGCTTAAACTCTGCAAACTCGCGGCAGACCCCGAACAGTCTCCTTATCACGACTTCTCCAAAGACCCGTACTATATCGAGAACCTTATGTTCTCCAACGGCGCGGTGGAAAAGATGGAAGACCGCCCCGTAGACGTGAAAATGCCTATGGAAGAAAACCCCAGAGTCAAACAGATAGCGGGCAAAAAACGTTACGCGTTCGACGAAAAGGGCAACAAGGTTTCGGATATGAAAGCGTATAATATCCGCGACGGCTTGTTCGAAGCGATTATCGACAGATATTATAAAGACCCCACTCTTACTTCTTACGGCGAAGACGTGCGCGACTGGGGCGGCGCGTTCGCAGTCTATAAAGGACTCACCGAAGCGCTCCCGTATCACAGACTGTTCAACTCGCCTATATCCGAAGCGGCAATCGTATCTTCCGCAGTCGGATACGCGCTTTGCGGCGGCAGAGTAATAGTAGAACTCATGTACGCCGACTTTATGGGCAGAGCGGGCGACGAAATATTCAACCAACTCGCCAAATGGCAGGCTATGTCTTCGGGAATACTTAAAATGCCCGTCGTTCTCCGCGTTTCCGTCGGCAGCAAATACGGCGCGCAGCACTCTCAGGACTGGGTTGCGCTTCCGGCGCACGTTCCCGGACTTAAAGTGTGCTTCCCCGCGACGCCTTACGACGCGAAAGGTCTTATGAACGCCGCGCTCAACGGCACCGACCCCGTTATATTCTTTGAAAGTCAGAGAATTTACGGCAAGGGCGAAGAATTCCATAAAGAAGGAGTGCCTGTCGGCTATTACGAAATTCCTTTGGGTGAACCCGACGTCAAGAGAGTGGGTAGCGACGTTACCATACTCACTATCGGCGCAACCTTATATAAAGCGGTTGAAGCGGCAAAAATTCTCTCTGAGAAATATGGCGTAGAAGCCGAAATAATCGACGCGAGAAGCGTTGTGCCGTTCAACTACGACAAGGTTGTTGAAAGCGTTAAAAAGACGGGCAAGATTATTCTCGCCTCCGACGCTTGCGAAAGAGGTTCTATCCTTAACGATTTCGCGAGAAATATCGGCGAACTGTGCTTCGATTATCTGGACGCTCCGCCCGTCGTTTGCGGCGCGAAGAACTGGATTACTCCGCCTCACGAATTCGACGAAGAATTCTTCCCGCAGGCGGAATGGATTGTGGACTTTATCAACGACAAGATTATGCCGCTTAAAGGGCACGTTTCCAAACTCAATACTTCCGACGCGGAGACTATGAGAAAGGCTAAAAAAGGCGTATAACCGTAAGCCGAAAAAAGAACCGTTCGCGTTCTGACGAAAAAAACGCTTGCGGGCGGCGAAATGCCGCCCGCAAAACTTTTTTAAAAAATTATAAAAGGTTTTGCACGGCGAACATACGTCGTTTTACTGCGGAGTGTCTGCGCGGCGCGTATCGTTAAGTGTCTGTGCGCATATCAATGGGTGTCTGCACGGCGCGTATCGTTAAGTGTCTGCGAGCATTTCAATGAGTGTCTGCGCGGCGAAAAGTTTACTCTATCGCCGCTCGTTACCGCTTGTTTTTATCCGGCGAACCGTTGTATAATAATAGGGTCATAATAACCTTTTTGATTTTATTGAAAACTATGGAAAAATTTTTATTCGTAACTCAAGAAAACCACGACGCATACTTCAATCTCGCGTCCGAAGAATATCTGCTTAAAGTCAAAGGCGGATATTATATATATCTGTGGCGCAATGCGCCCGCGGTCATTATAGGAGTCAATCAGAACGCCGTTTCAGAAGTCAATCTCGGCTATACCGAAGAACACGGCATAAAAGTGGTAAGGCGTATGACGGGCGGCGGCGCGGTGTATCACGACCTGTTCAACATCAACTACACCGTAATCGCGCCGTACGATGAGACCGCCGACAACTATAAAAAGTTTACCGCGCCCGTCATTGAATATCTTAACTCTCTCGGCGTTAAGGCGGAATTTTCGGGGCGTAACGACATCACGGTAGACGGCAAAAAAATATCGGGCAACGCGCAGACTATCTACGACGGCAGAATAATGCATCACGGCACTCTGCTTTTTCACACCGATATGTCCGTGCTCGGCGACGCGCTTAAACCTAATAAACTGAAAACCGAAAGCAAGGGCATAAAGTCCGTCCGCGCGCGCGTAACCAATATTTACGACTGCCTGCCCGTAAAAATGTCGGTGGAAGAATTTCTTAAAGGACTTTCAGACTACTTCAAAAAAGACTGCGAAGAATACGTGCTTACGCAAGAAGATATTGCCTGCATACGTAAACTCGCCGACGAAAAATATTCCACTTACGAGTGGGATATAGGCAGGTCGCCGTCCGGCAAAAACAAAGCGGAAGCGCGATTTCCGTTCGGCACGCTTGCCGTCAACTTCGACACGGAGAACGGCGTGATAAAAAACGCCGAGATGACGGGCGACTTTTTCTCGTTTAAGCCTGCCGCCGAACTCGCGGAAAAACTTAACGGCGTTAAATTTACGAAAAAAGACGTATCCGCCGCTCTTGCGTGCGCTAAAGATTATATCGTCGGCGCGGACGGAGCGGAAATCGCCGCCGCGATATTCGGCGAAAACGTAAGCAACGGTTAAAACGGTTTATTTATGAGTGAAAAGAAAAATATAAGTTTATCGAAACGTAACGTCGGACAAGAAGTAAAAAGATACTTTTTTATGATTGTCGGCTGCATTTGCTATTCGTCGTCGCTCACCGCTTTCCTTATTCCGAACGCAATCGTCGGCGGCGGAGTAAGCGGTGCGGCGTCCCTTATCAATATACTTACGGGGCTGCCCGCAGGTCTGTTTACCGTGATTCTGAACGCGCCGATACTCGTTTTCGGCTTTAAACTTATGGGCTGGAAGTTTATCGTACGCTGTTTTATCACTACCGCCGCTCTCGGTCTTTCCACCGACCTTCTGACTTTGCTTTTTAAAAACGTTTCGCTGATTACCGACGACAAACTTCTCGCCGCGATATACGGCGGCATTTTGCAGGGTATCGGCATAGGTCTTTTTATAAAATACGAAACTTCAAGCGGCGGAACGGAACTTCTCGGCAGAATAACGCACCGTCTGTTTCCCGTCCTTACCATAGCGGCGCACGTCGCCGTGTTCGACGGATTAGTGGTCGTTCTGGGCGCGATACTGCTAAAAGACGTAAAGAACGTTTTATACGCTCTTATTTTGATTTTCGTCAGCGCGAAAGTGAGCGATCTTCTGATTATGGGTTTCACGAAAGCGAAACTCTGCTATATCGTTACGGAAAAATCGGAAGAAATATCCGATTATCTCATAGGGCACAGTCCGCGCGGCGTTACGCTTATAAAAGGCGAAGGTATGTATACCAAAACCGAAAAAGACGTGCTTATGACCTGTGTGAAAAGCAATCAGATTGCAAACCTTAAAACCTGGATTAAAACTCTCGACGAACACGCTTTCGTTATCGTCTGCGACGCGAACGAAGTATACGGGCAGGGTTTTCACAATATTTAGCGCGAAGTACCCTCGCACGCCTTAAAAGCGGCGGATATTCCGCCGCAACCGAATCGTCTGAAAAACAAATAAAAATTTTTTAAAAAATTAGCACTCAACGCTTGACAGTGCTAATTTTTTGCGTATAATATATATAAAATAAAAAGTTAGCACTCTAAACAGTTGACTGCTAATTTTTAATAAAGAGAAAAGGAGAGAAGAATATGAATTTCGAAAAATTTACGCAGAAATCGCTTTACGCCGTAGAAGACGCAAAGAGAATTGCGGTGGAAAACGGCAATCAGCAGATAACGCAACTTCATATATTATACGCGCTGCTCGTTCAGGACGAAGGGCTTATTAAAGAACTTTTAGACGGAGGTTCGTTCCGCATGAAAGCCGCGGACGTAGCGCGCGAAACCGAAAGAAAAATAGGCAATCTTCCGAAAATTTCCAACGTGAACGGTCTGTATTTAAGCACGGGACTCGATAAAGCGTTCATGGATTCGGAAAAAATAGCGACAGATATGGGCGATTCTTACGTTTCGGTAGAACACATAATGCTTGCCCTGATTAAAAATCCCGAAAGCGACGTCGGGGAGATATTAAGCGCGGCGGGTATAACCGAAAAGGCGTTTTTAGATGAACTTAAAAAAGTGCGCGGCAATCAGCGCGTTACCGACCAGAACCCCGAAAACACGTATAACGTGCTTAAAAAATACGGCAGCGATTTGGTGGAACGCGCTCGCGCAAACAAACTTGATCCCGTCATCGGCAGGGACGCCGAGATAAGAAACGTAATCAGAATTCTGTCGAGAAAGACGAAAAACAACCCTGTGCTGATAGGCGAAGCGGGCGTAGGCAAAACCGCAATCGCGGAGGGGCTTGCGCAGAGAATCGTCAGCGGCGACGTTCCCGAAGCGTTAAAACGTAAAACAGTGTTTTCGCTGGATATGGGCGCGCTTATTGCCGGCGCGAAGTACCGCGGTGAATTCGAAGAAAGACTTAAAGCGGTATTAAACGAAGTCAAAAACAGCGACGGCAGGATAATTCTGTTCATAGACGAACTTCACACGATAGTGGGCGCGGGCAAAACGGAAGGCGCGATGGACGCGGGCAATTTGTTAAAGCCTATGCTGGCGCGCGGCGAACTGCATTGTATCGGCGCGACCACGCTCGACGAGTACAGAAAATATATCGAAAAAGACCCCGCGCTCGAAAGAAGATTTCAGCCCGTTTTAGTAAACGAGCCGTCCGTCGAAGACACCGTGTCCATTTTAAGGGGCTTAAAAGAGAGATACGAAGTTTTTCACGGCGTCAAGATAAGCGATTCGGCGATAATCGCCGCGGCTACGCTTTCCGACCGCTATATCACGGACAGGTTTCTGCCCGACAAGGCGATTGACCTTATAGACGAAGCGTGCGCGATGGTCAGGACGGAAATAGATTCTATGCCGCAGGAAATGGACGAAATCAAGCACAAGATTATTCAGTTGGAGATAGAGCGTACTTCGCTTAAGAAAGAGACGGATAAACTGGCGGAAGAACATCTTAAAGAAATCGACGCCGAACTTGCCGAAAACCGCGAGAAATTCGCCGCGATGCAGGCAAAACTCGACAACGAGAAAAAATCCATCGTTAAGGTGCGTGAAACCAAAGAACGCCTTGAAAAAGCAAGAGCGGATATGGAACGCGCCGAGCGCGAATACGACCTTAACAAAGCGGCGGAACTTAAATATTCCGTGATACCGTCTCTGCAAAAAGAACTCGAAGAAGAAGAAAAAAACGAAAGCGGCAAGACGGATAAAATTATTAAAAGCCGCATTACCGACGAAGAAATCGCGAAAATCGTGGCGAGAAGCACGGGCATTCCCGTAACCAAACTTGTAGAAGGCGAGCGCGAGAAACTCATCCATCTCGAAGACGTTCTGCACGAGCGCGTTATCGGGCAGGACGAAGCGGTCAGACTCATCTCCGATGCGGTGTTAAGGTCGAGAGCGGGTATTCAGGACCCCGACAGACCGATAGGTTCGTTTATGTTCTTAGGTCCTACGGGCGTGGGTAAAACCGAACTCGCCAAATCGCTCGCGAGCGCGCTGTTCGACGACGAAGATAACATCATAAGAATCGATATGAGCGAGTATATGGAAAAGTTCAGCGTTTCGCGGCTTATAGGCGCGCCTCCCGGATACGTCGGTTTCGAAGACGGCGGGCAACTTACCGAAGCGGTCAGAAGAAGACCTTATTCGGTCGTACTGTTCGACGAAATAGAAAAGGCGCATCCCGACGTTTTCAATATCTTGTTGCAGGTTCTCGACGACGGCAGAATAACCGATTCGCAGGGCAGAACGGTGGATTTTAAAAACACCATTATCATTATGACGAGCAATATAGGCGCGCCCGCTCTGCTCGAAGGTCTTATGCCCGACGGAACGATTAAACAAAGCGCGCTCGACGAAGTCCGCGCGGAACTCAAACGCCGTTTCCGCCCCGAATTCCTTAACCGACTTGACGAGATTATAACTTTTAAGCCGCTTACCGAAAAAGAAGTGGGCAAAATAGTGGATTTGCTGCTCGGCAAAGTGAGCGCGAGACTCGCGGAGAAACGGTTGAAACTCGTCGTTACCGACAGGGCGAAAGAGTATATAATAAAAAACGGTTACGACGTCAACTTCGGCGCGAGACCGCTTAAAAGGTTTATCGACCACACCGTGGAAACGATGATTGCGAAAGAAATAATAATAAAAGATATCGCGCCCGAAAGCGAGATAACGGTTGACTGCGACGGGGAAAAACTGTTCATAAAGTAACGGTTTTTCGCAGTGGGCGGCAAATACTTGCTATAAAGCCGTAACGGACTGTCCAAAAAGCGACAGTCCGTTATATTTTGTCGAAAAACGGCATAAGTTGTACTATTCCGATAATCAGGGGGAAAGAGAAAATGTACGACGAAATGCGACAAAGAATAATAAAAGAAGCGCGGTATATCGCCGAAACGGGCGCGACCGTGCGACAGACTGCGCAGGTTTTCCGTTACAGCAAATCTACCGTACATACGGTAGTATAAAAACCGAACGGTTTATCTGGATAATAGCATAAACCATATAAAAAGGTGGCAAAACCTATCGTTTTGCCACCTTTTTTATTTCAGTAACATAATTCAGTGGTAATAGGACGATATAATTTAAAAGTTAAAATTGGCAAGTTGAATACTATTTATAGTAATAACAACAGTTTGCAAATCGTTAAAACCTGCATTTTATTCTGCCCGAAAAACGGGTAAAATTGTCGACTGAAATATGGGTTAAATTATTAAATGAAAAGTAGGGTAAAATAGTGACTTAAAAGTAGGGCAAAATAATTGACAATGTTTTTATCATATTGTAAAATGTAATCTGTAAGAAGATAATATTATGGAATATTTAAATAGATATATCGAAAGAGAAATACAACTTGCGTTAGAAACCTCGGGTGTTGTGGTTGTAGCGGGTCCTAAATTTTGCGGAAAAACTACGACTTGTAAACGTTTTGCAAAAAGTGATTATTCTCTTAATACAAAAAAGAAAATAGAGTTAGTGCAAAGCAATCCCGAATCTATTTTAATCGGTGAAACGCCAAGGTTAATTGATGAATGGCAAAACGTGCCTGATTTATGGAATTGTGCTCGTGCGGAAGTTGACGAACGAGAGAATAAATTTGGGCAGTTTATCTTTACGGGGAGCTCAACTCCTGCGGATAAAGATGAAATATATCATTCGGGTTCAGGACGAATTGTAACGATAAAAATGTGTCCGTTGAGTTTATATGAGTCTAAAGAATCAAAAGGCAACATATCACTTGCAGAGTTGTTTAATGGCAAAGAAAAGGTTTTTGCAATCAACGAAAAGTATTATTTGCAAGATACCGCTTTTTATATTTGTCGTGGCGGATGGCCGCTTTCGTTGGTTGAGGATCGTGAAAAAGCATTGAGAATTACAGAGAATTATTTCTCAACTTTATTTGAATTTGAAAACTCTCGAAACAATAAATTCCGAAATAAGAAGCCTGAAATTTTCAGGATGATTTTGCGTAGTTATGCAAGGAATGTTTCTACGGAAGTCAGACGAAAGAAAATTTTAGATGACATCAACGAACATGATGATAGAAGTTTAGGTGCGGATACCTTTGATGAATATGTAGAAGCGTTAGCCGATTTATTTATTATTAAAGATATTGAGTCTTGGAGTCCGAATTTTAGGAGCAAAACCACAATTACAACGTCTCCGACTCGTCACTTTGTCGATACGTCAATTGCTGCAGGGGCTTTAGGGGTTTCTCCCGATGACTTAATGAACGATCCCAAAACATTTGAGTTATTATTTGAAGACTTTGCAGTAAAGGAATTGTCGATTTATGCACAGGCATTGGGTGGAGAGATCAGGCATTATCGAGACGGAAACGGTTTAGAGTGCGATGCGGTAATGCACTTGAAAAATGGAAAGTTTGCATTAATTGAAATAAAGCTTGGTGGCGAACAGTTGATTAAAGACGGTGTATCAACATTGACGAAATTAAAGAATAAGATAGCTGACTCTAAACAGACTGCACCTGCGTTTTGCATGATATTGACTGCGGTCGGAGATGCTTATACAACGTCAGAGGGTATTCATATAGTTCCCATCAATATGCTGAAAGATTAAATGTCGGTGTAAATACAAACATAGGAGAAGTGGTATATGAAAAAATACGTTTTGGAGTTGGAGTTGCAAGATACTAATATCTAGCGCAGATTTGGAAGTTTAATTTTAAAAAGTTAATAGTCGGCGGTTAAAAATAACTGCAAAAAAACTCTATGGCGGGCGAAAATCTTTTCGCCCGCCATATAAGTATTGCACAATTTATGTGAAATCTCAAAGGGAAAAGCACACTAATGATATTCGATAATGGTTTTTATGCGTCGGAATTATTCCGACCTTTTTTTATCAGGATAGTTTTCCGCAATCTGTCCGCTTATTTTTTGGCGGCGGCAGAGAGATTCTTTTCCGCTTTTACCTGCTGCATATATTCTCTGGGCGTCATCCCGAATGCCTTTTTAAAGCACAGCGTGAAATAAGCGGGCGAGCAAAAACCGAATTTAATGCAAATCTGCGTTATGTTAAGGTTAGAAATTCTCATCCAGTTTTTCGCTTCTTCGAGCGTCTTTTTTCTGACGTAATGCTTAAAGGGCATACCCGTGTGCTTTTTAAAGTTATGGGCAAGAGTTGACGGCGAACAGAAAAACTTTTTGCTTACAAGTTCGATGGTCGGCTGGCTTAAAAAGTTGTTGTCGAGCCATTTTACAATAGCGTTTATCGAATCGTCGTTTGTAACGTGATTTATGGTTACGGCTTCTATATTATAAGTCCGTTTAAACGCGTCCATAAACAG
>CAMEHL010000059.1 GCA_945917475.1 uncultured Clostridia bacterium
TTTTCTGAGCGCCTGACTCATAAGTCTCGCTTGCAGACCGACGTGAGAATCGCCCATATCACCTTCTATTTCCGCTTTGGGGGTCAGCGCGGCGACGGAGTCTACCACGATTATATCCACCGCCTTGCTCGACACGAGCGACGCGGTTATATCGAGCGCCTGTTCGCCCGTATCCGGTTGAGAAACGTACAGTTCGTCAAGGTTTACGCCGAGATTTTTCGCGTAAACGGGGTCAAGCGCGTGTTCCGCGTCCACGAACGCCGCTATTCCGCCCGCTTTCTGCGTTTCCGCTATGCAATGGAGCGCGACGGTGGTTTTACCCGAAGATTCGGGTCCGTAAATTTCGATTATTCTGCCGCGCGGAAGTCCGCCCACCCCTATTGCAAGGTCGAGAGACAGACAACCCGTGGGCAGGACTTCGAGCCCTTCGTCCGCCGCCTGTTGACCGAGCCGCATAATCGCGCCTTTGCCGTACTGTTTTTCGATTTGAGCCATCACTCCGTCGAGTGCTTTAAGTTTGTTTTCGTCCATTTGAATTTCTCCGTTGTTTTTATGATTTATATATTATGATTTTTCACGTTTTTTATCGCGAGACAAAGCGCGGCGTTCTTCGCCGTTTCGGTAACCGTCTCGCGGTCGCCCTTAATATTGAAACGATAAGTATGCACGCCGTTTTTGTTGCCCACCGCGATATAGCAAAGTCCTACGGGTTTGCCCGAAGCGTCGGAATCCGGACCTGCAAGCCCCGTTGTGGCGATAGCCACGTCAGAGCCCGAACCGTTGATAAGTCCCGCCGCCATCTGATACGCTACCGCCGCGCTGACCGCGCCTTCTTTTTTAAGGTCGGCGGGGTTTACACCGAGAATTCTTTTCTTGCTCTCGTCCGAATAGGTAACCAGACCTTCTACGACCGTTGCGGACGCGCCGGGGTTTTTTATGAGCGAAGATACGACCCTGCCGCCCGTGAACGATTCCGCCACGGCGATTTTCAGTTTTTTCAGTTTCAATAAATCGAACAGTCTTTCGGCGGGCGAAACGTCGTATTCCGCGTAAATATCGTCTTTAAGGGACGAAACGATATATCTTACCGCCGCCGCGCCGCCCGTCTTTTCGTAATCGTCGAAACACAGCGCGACCGTACAGTCCCCGTTCTTTACGGTTACGTCCGCCGTAAAGCGAGAGTCAGAAACGCTTTCCGCTTCTTTGAGTGTTTTATCGAGCAGGGCGCGATCGCCGAAATATTTAAGAACGAGCCTCTTTCTCTTTAACGAATATTTTTCGTCGAGATATGGTGCGACGTATTTTTCGCACGCGGCGCGCCATTGCGTCGGGTTTCCCGATAAAACGAACACGCTCGCGCCGTCCGTTTCGCACACGAACCCCTGAACGCACCCGTCTATATTAGGTATGTGCCGAGCGTTTTCGGGCATTGCCGCGAAAAACGGCTCGTAAGCCGCGCCCTTGGCGGTGGCAACCGCTTCCGCAAACTTACGCGCAGTCTCGTTTTCGACGAGCGACGTTCCGCACGCTTTCGCCGCCGCCGCTTTGATATCGGCGCGCAGGTTTTCCCGTCCGAAAATCACGACGTCAGCCCCGTCGCGCTTTATATTTTCAATAATTTTGCCGAGTTCAGTTTCGTCGTCGGCAATCACGGCGACGGAATCGGCTTTATACCCCGCTCTTAACAGCGCGTTTACCGCCGAGCCGTAATCTTCCCACGAGCCGCAGTCGGAATCGGCAAAAAAAACTAAAACCGTTTTCATATAAAAACTCACGCTCCCTCGGGCGCAGTCGGGCATAATCCGGCTTGCCGAATTCCGTTTCCGTAATGCGTTTGCCGTCAGTCGGCGCTCTCTTTAAGCACCGAACGGTTTTTCACTATGCACTCCGTTCCCGAAATCACCGTTAAGAGAACGGCAATCCCAAAAAGGACGAGTCCCGCGATATTGACGGCGGAATAAATTCCGGGCATAACGTCCGCTCCGACGAGCAGCACGACGGCAGCCAGATCCTGAACCACGGTTTTGAGTTTGCCCGCTTTATCCGCGGCAAGCACCAGACCTTTCGACGCCGCCACCATACGAAAACCGCTCACGATAAGTTCTCTCGCGAGAATAATCACCGTGCCTATCGCGCAGTACCAGGGCATCACGGGTTCGCCCGCGACCGCCGGCACAAGCATAACGATATAAGCCGTGGCGACAAGCACCTTATCCGCAATGGGGTCTAAAAATTTTCCCAGGTCGGTAACGAGATTATACTTTCTCGCTATATGCCCGTCGAGAAAATCGGTCGCCGCCGCGATGGCGAAAACCACGCCTGCGATAAGAAAATTGAACGGAAGCGCGGCAATAAAATAGATCGCCGCGAATACGGGAATAAGGCAAAGCCTTACTACTGACAGTTTATTAGGTAAATTCATTTTATACTCCTTGTCGGTATGAATATTAAAGCGTTCTCAAAACAAAACGGCGGCAAAAAACGACGATATAAAAGTAACGCGTCGGCATAAGAGGTTAGCCTGCGGACTTAAATCCGCGCTTGCCGTCCGTCGAACCGCGCGAACGGTTACATCGGTCAAATCGGCAAAACGGTTATAAAACGCGTTCGCCTATTAAATCGTAGCCGTCCGGTCTGATTATTTTAACGTTATAAAACTCGCCGTATTTTACTTCTTCGGCGGAGAAAAAGTATATTTTTCCGTCTACGTCGGGCGCGTTGAAATACGCTCTCCCGTAATAAGTCAGTCTGTTTTCGTCGAAACCTTCGGCAAAGACTTTAAAAGTTTTTCCGACCGCAGCCGCGCCGTGTTTTTTCACTATTTTCTTCTGCGCCGCGTACAGTTTTTTCAGCCGCGCCGTCTTAACGCTTTCTTTTATCTGGTCGGGCAGGTTATACGCCGCCGTGCCTTCTTCTCTGCTGTATTTAAAGAAACCCGCGTTGAAAAGGTCGGCTTTTTCAAGAAAACTCAAAAGGTTGCCGAACGCTTCTTCCGTTTCTCCCGGAAAACCCGTGATAAAGGTGGAACGTACGGCTATGCCGGGTATTTCCCTTTTTAATTTCTCTATCAGCGCGAGATATTCTTCGCCCGTTCCCTTTCTGTTCATTTTTTTAAGAACGGCGTCGTCGGCGTGCTGCAACGGCACGTCTATGTACCTTATCATCTTGGCGTTGACGCGGAATTCGTGTATGAGTTCGTCGGTAATATTTTCGGGATAGCAGTACAAAAGGCGTATGCCTTCCACTTCTTTAAGCGCGGAGATTTCCCTTATCAGTTGCACGAGACTCGTTTCCGGCTGTAAATCTTTCCCGTATCTGGCGGTGTCCTGCGCGACTAAAACGAGTTCCCGTACCTTTTTAAGTCCCTTGATTTCCGCGATTAGATCGTCTTTCGGCACGGAGCGGTATTCGCCGCGTATTTTGGGAATAAGACAGTAAGTACAATGATTAGAACACCCGTCCGCTATTTTAAGGTAAGCGTAACCGTCCGTCGTCGGCACTCTCGCCGTCGTGTTCTCATTGCAGGGCGTTCCTACTGCGTTCACCCTTTTTTCGCCGTAAATTTCGTCTATCACTTCGTTTATTCTGCCGTAATCGGAAACGCCTAAAAACGCGTCCGCTTCGGGCAGGTCTTTCCACAGTTCGCCGACGTACTTTTGCGGCAGACAACCCGTAACTATAACCTTTTCCGCCGAACCGTTCTTTTTGTACTCGGCGGCGGCGAGCGTTTCGTTTACCGACTCTTTTCTCGACGCGTTAAGGAAAGCGCACGTGTTCACAATAATTATCTGCGCTTTCTCTATATCGTTCACTAAAACGTGTCTTTCGGAAAGCAGAGCGAGCATTTTTTCGGTGTCCACCCGATTTTTGTCGCAACCGAGCGAAATCACTCCCACTCTCTTTCCCGCGATTATCCCTTTAAGTTTTTCCATAACTCTCTTTCAGTTCACACTTTTTCGCCCGCGCACGTAAATACCGAACGCGGCGGGAATAAGAAAATACCGTTTTCCCTAAGCCGTATACCCTAAATTATCAGAACGAATCGGGTATCTGACCGAATCTCGATTCGTATTCGTCTTTGGTTATAAGCACGCGTCTCGCCTTGCTGCCTTCGTTGCCCGACACGAAACCGAATCTTTCCATTTTATCCACTATGCCGCCCGCGCGAGCGTACCCTATCTGGAAACGCCGTTGCAACTGCGATATCGACACCGCGCCCGAATTGACCGCGAGAGCCAACGCTTTAAGGAACAATTCGTCGAAATCGTCCGCGTCGGAATCTCCGCCGTCGGATACGGAAGTATCTTCCTGTTTGGTTCTCGTTTCCTTGTCGAGGAACTCGGACAGTTCGTCGTCGAAATACGCTTCGTTGTGTTCTATAATATAGGAAACCACGTTGTGAATTTCCTTATCACTTATCCACGCGCCCTGATAGCGTTCGCATTCGGGCATAGCGGAATTTTTGTAAAGCATATCGCCGTTACCTAACAGCTTTTCCGCGCCCGCCTCGCCTAAAATGGTGTTGGAATCGGCGAAGTTCATAACTTTGAGCGCGATACGCGAGGGCAGGTTGGCTTTAATCGTACCCGTGATTATGTCTACCGACGGTCTCTGCGTTGCGAGAACGAGATGAACGCCCGCCGCTCTCGCTTTCTGCGCCAGCGCGCGTATGCGCGAGTCCATATCCTTTTTGCACGTTTCCATAAGGTCGGCAAGTTCGTCGAGAATAATCACTATTCTCGGCATCTTCGGCGTAACGCCCTTTAAGTTGCGTTCGACGAATTCGTTATACGCGTCTATGTCGCTGACAACGCCCTGGTCGTCCTTGCTTTCCTGAAACAGTTTATAGCGGCGTTCCATTTCGTTATACGCCCAGGAAAGAACGGCGAGACATCTCTGCGGTTCGGTAACTATTTCGTCAATCATAAGGTGAGGCAGGTGTTCGTAAGCGATAAATCCCACGCGCTTGGGGTCTATTAAAATAAGTCTCAGTTCTTCGGGGCTGTAACGCATAATCATTGAAACGATCATGACATTAAGACACACGCTCTTGCCCGAACCCGTCGCCCCGGCAACGAGAATATGCGGCGCTTTGGCAAGGTTATCCACGATAGCGTTGCCGACTATGTCTTTACCGAGCGCGAATATGAGTTCGCTTTTTTTGCTCTTGCGCCCCGCCGCGCCCGTAAGCACTTCTTTAAGTCCCACCGTAACGCGGTGTTTGTTTGCCACTTCTATTCCGACAAGGTCTTTGCCGGGAATAGGCGCTTCTATACGCACGCCGTTTCTCGAAGCGAGCCGCATACGCAGGTCGTCGTCGTATTTAAGCACGTTTTTCACGGAAATGCCCGCGGGCATATTCAGTTCGTAACGCGTTATGGACGGACCCTGAACGTAACCGTGCGGCTCTACGTTTATGTGAAACTGCCCGAGCGTGGTTTTAATGGTTTCGAGTTTCCCTTCGTGGTTTTCTTCGGCTGCGTCGAACGACTGCGCATAAGTCTGCAACAGGTCGAGCGGCGGGTTATGATATTCAACGTGAACGGGCGGAAGTTTTTTCTGCGGTTTTTCTTCTTCCGCAGGCGCTCCGCTCCCGACGGGCGCGGAGCGTTCTCTGTCTCTCAATACGTTCGCTCCGAACGACTGCCTTTCTCTCGGCGCGTTGCCGTCTTTTTCGACGCGGCTCTCGAATCCCGCGCCGCTTTCCGCACTGCTCGCTTCCGACTTGCCGCCCTTTCCGAAAAGAATTTCGGATATATTTCTGTCGCGGGTTATGCGCGACGGCGGAGCGGATTCCGCAACCCTGCCGACTTGATCTTCCGCTGTCTCGTCGGACGGAGCGGAAAAGATTTCTTTTCTTCTGATTTCTTCTCTGTTCAGTCTCGGCTCGGTATTACCGACCGTTACGTCGGATTCTTCCTTGCGTTCGTAAATGTTCCCGGCTTCCTCGCCGCCCTGCGCGTTGCCGTTCACCGTCTTGTCTCCGAAACGTTCGGCGTTCGTTCCGAAAGAACGCGCGGAGTCGGGGTTTGCTGTGGTAAACGCACGGCGCGCGCCGTCGTTTGTATTGCCCGCCGCAGACGCGGCGTTTACGGGCGCGGATTGCGTTTCGCCGCTCGCGTCCGGTTTGTCTTTAAGATTTTCCGCGTTCATTGCGCTTTTCAACGATTGGGCGGATACGGGCTCGTCTGAAACGGAAGCGTACCTGCGTCCGAATTCTTCCGAACGCTCCGCCGCGTCGTCCGCATTGCCGATAACCCTGTTTCCGTCGTGTTCGTACATAGGAATGTTCCCCGTACGCGCGTCGGCGTGTTTAACCGAACCGCCGTCTCTTATATAATCTGAAACGTTCACGCCGCCCGTCTGCCCCGCGTTTACCGAAGAAACGGTGCGCGCGCTTTCTTTTACGGAATCGAGATTGAGTTTTGCGGGAGTCTTGATATATTCTATCTTCTTTTCAAGATCGTCTATTCTCGCGTCGTTATACGAAACGCCCACTCTGCCCACCGTAAGCCCGTTAGCCGCGGAATCTATCTTTATCGCGGGCGCGTCTTTTACCTTGGTTTCGCGCTTCGTCTTAAAAGCGAAATCTTCGGGAGCGTTCACGAACAGTTTAGAAGACTTGTGCGCCGTGCCCGCGTTTACGAGCGCGCCGCCGTCTGCTGCGGCGGAAAAGGGTTTGCCGTTGTCCGCGTTCGGATTAAGTCCGTTTTCCGCGCCCGACTGAACGGTCTGTGTCTGCGGCGTTTCTTCTACGAACACGCCTTTAAAGCGTTCGCCGTCTCGTTTGTCGGCGGTTTTTTTCTCTTTATATATATCGGACGCGACGACGTAAATGCAGATAGCCGCCAAAAGCCCTGCTACGACCGCGCCGCCCGCGACCGTCAGCCGCGAGAAGAAATACGCGTAAAGACCCGTAATCACCCCGCCCGCCGAAGCGGCGGAAAAGCCTTCCGCACCCATCTGATAGGATTTTTTAAGATATTCGCCGTAAGACGACACGTCTCCGACGGAAATAACGTGGAAAAGCGCGGCAAGGCATATAAGCGCGAGCGTTACGAAAACCCTTATGCGCAACGAAACGCGCGGCTTTCTGCCGACCACGGCGAAAACGCCGTAGAGAACGCCCGCCGCCGAGACGGCGTAGGCGAATTTTCCGAACGCGCCGTAAAGAAACGCGTCTATAACCGTGCCGAGTTTACCGAAAACCTTATCGCCCGTTATGAGCATAACGAGACAAAGAGCGGAAAAGAGAATAAACACCACGCCCAGAGTCTCTTTCGTAAAGACAGACTGATTAGTATTTTCCTTTTTGTTTTCTTTATTTTTCAAAATATTCCTCTCAAAAAAAACGCAAAACCCCGAAGCGAAACCGAACGCGTAAAATTATAAGGGCGTAACCGCTGACGGTCAAAGCGGCAAAAAGCCGTACGCCGCGCTTTGCTGCAGGTCGCTTTTATTCGGGTATACTTACATACAAGTATACCAAAAACCGAGCCTTTTTACAATCTTTTTTCAAAGCATTTTTTAAAATTTATTTATTTATAAATAAAGCGCGTATAAAGCGTGTAAAAACGCAATATAAGACTGCGGCGCGGCGATAAAATTATCGCCGCGCCGCATTTGTGCATTATCCTTAATTCCGTTCGCGTTACGCCGTCATTTTTTGCGGTATAAAAGCCTGCCGCATTGACTGCACTCTATCACTTCGCCGTTTTTAAGACGGTTGATTTCGGACATGGGCAGTTCCATATTGCACGCGCCGCAGACGTTTTCGCGCACTTCGTAAATAACGGGATAGATTTTGGCGGCGCGCTTTTTTAAGTACCGCTCCATAAGCGCGGGATCGACTTTCTTTTTAAGTTCTTCGAGTTCTCTCTCCGCGCTTTCTTTTTCGTCTTTATAAGACGTTTTCAGGTCGTTGTATTTTTTTGCGTTTTCAGCGTACTGCGCCTGCGCCGCCTTGGTGTTGCTTTTAATGGCGACGTATTCTTTCATAACCGCCTGAATTTCTTCCGCAAGTTTGTTGATTTTCGCCGCGAGCGCGCGGATTTTAACGGTTACTTCGTCCGCTTTTTTCATAAGGTAAGACAGTTCGGACGAATTGCCCGCGTCTTTAAGCGCGCTTGCGAATTCAGTCTGGAATTCCTGAATTTTCTCCTGTTCGTCGAGCGCTTTTTCGTACACGTCTAAAAGTTTAGCGGCACGCGCGTCGAGTTTGTCAACGTTCTGTTCCACGCCTTCGAGAAATTTCTTCGCGGACACCGCTTTTTTTCTCGCTTCCGAACCCGAAAGTTCCGTTTCGATTTTGCGGAGTTTCGCGTCCGCGTTCTGATAAATCAATAATTCTTCTATCATATCCGTCTCCTGTTCTGCAATTTTAGTTTTATACGTTTACGACAACGCTTTATCCGCAAAGAAGAAAGTCTCCGCTTTGCCGCGGCAATCCGCGGTTACGTTTTCGTAATACCTTTCAAATCCGTAATTTTCCGACGCGTAATGAGTTATAAGCAATAACTTGAACCCGCGTTCGGTCAGTTCTTTTATAATATGGTGCGGCATATCCGACGTAACGAGTAAATCGGCAGAACCGCCCTTTTCGGCGTACGCGAGAGCGTATCCCGAACCTGCGCCGCAAAAAGACGCGACTTTTTTTATCCTGGCGTTTCTCGCGCCGTAAGTCAGCGTTCTGCGCGTTTTAAGCGCGGCGCGCGCGTTTTTTTCGAACTGCGCGAGCGTAACGTCCGTTTCAAATTCCCTGCCGTA
>CAMEHL010000060.1 GCA_945917475.1 uncultured Clostridia bacterium
GCGTTTCAGCCTGTGAAGGAAAATAAAAACAAACGGAGAAAAAATATGTTTGACGTAATCGTAATCGGCGGCGGCGTGACAGGCGGCCTTGTTTTGCGGGAACTGACGAAATACCGCTTGCGTGCGGCGCTGCTGGAAAAAGAAAACGACGTTTGCATGGGCGCAAGCAAGGCGAACAGCGGAATCGTGCACGCGGGGTTCGACGCGGCGCCGGATTCCTTAAAAGCGAAATTCAACGTTCTCGGCAATAAGATGATGCCGCAGGTTTGCCGTGAATTAGGCGTGAAGTATAAAAACAACGGCTCTCTTGTCGTGGCGTTTTCGGATGAGGACGTTAAACAGCTTAACGAGCTGAAAGCGCGCGGAAAGAAAAACGGCGTAGAGGGACTGGAAATCCTTGATAAAACCCGCCTTAAAGAAACGGAAAAGAACATATCCGACGAAGCGGTGGCGGCGTTATACGCGCCGACGGGCGGTATCGTCTGCCCGTACGAACTGACGATTGCGGCAATCGGAAACGCGATGGATAACGGCGCGGAGTTGTTTACCGATTTCGAGGTTGTTTCGATACGGAAACAGCGCGATATTTTTACGGTAAGCGCGGCGGACGGCAGGAGCGTAGAAGGGCGGATCGTGATCAACTGCGCGGGGCTTGCAAGCGGAAAAATCGCGTCGCTCGTCGGCGACGATTATATTACGGTAAACGGCAGAAAGGGCGAATATATTCTGCTCGACCGCGAAAGCGGCGATTTCGTAAACCATACGTTGTTCTTTACGCCTACGAGGCTGGGCAAAGGAATTTTGGTAACGCAGACGGCGGATAACAATATTCTGCTGGGGCCAACGGCGGAGGAAGGGATAACCGATACGGCTACGAGCACGGACGGATTGGCGTTCGTGATAGAAAAAGCGCGCAAAATGTGTAAAAATCCGCCGCTTTTCAATACGATCACTTCGTTCGCGGGGGTACGCGCGTATTCGGATAAACACGATTTTATCATAGAAGAAAGCAAAAACGTAAAAGGCGTAATTCATTGCGCGGGGATAGAATCGCCGGGGCTTACGGCTTCGCCTGCGATTGCAAAATACGTGGCGGAAACGCTGGTGGGCGGAATGTTGCCGCTTACAAAAAACGATAAGTTCAACGGTATTAGAACGCCGGGGTATTTCTTTAAAGATCTTTCTATCGAAGAGAAAAACGAGATAATACAACACGATTCCTCTTACGGAAAAATCGTGTGCCGTTGCGAGCAGATCACCGAGGGGGAGATCCTCCGCGCGATTCGTGAAAATCCGCCCGCGAAAGATATCGACGGCGTGAAACGCCGCACGCGCGCGGGAATGGGTAGATGTCAGGGCGGTTTTTGTCAGCCGTATGTGGCGGAACTCATCGCGAAAGAGCAGAATAAACGGTTAGACGAGATTACGAAAAGCGGCAAGGGCTCGTATCTTCTGACGGGGGTGACGAAATGAAGACGAATTACGATATCGTGATTATCGGCGGCGGGCCCGCAGGGCTTGCGGCGGCCGTATCCGCGTACGATAACGGCGCGCGGGATATTCTTATTATAGAACGCGAGCAAAAACTTGGCGGCATTTTAAATCAGTGTATTCATAACGGCTTCGGGCTGACGAGGTTTAAAGAAAGCCTTTCGGGCCCGGAATACGCGGCGCGGTTTATTGCGGAAGTGCAGGACAGGCACATTGAAGTCCGGTTGCAGACCACGGTGCTTTCGATTTCCGCCGATAAAAAAGTAACGGTGATAGGCACCGAAACCGGCGTTGCGGTATTGCAGGCGAAAGCGGTGATTCTGGCAATGGGTTGCAGAGAAAGGAGCCGCGGCGCGCTGAATATCGCGGGCACTCGCCCTGCGGGCATTTATTCGGCGGGAACGGCGCAGAAATACGTGAATATAAAAGGGTATATGCCGGGCAGACGCGTGGTGATTTTAGGTTCGGGCGACATCGGCTTGATTATGGCGCGGCGCATGACGCTGGAAGGCGCAAAGGTGCTTGCTGTGTGCGAAATCATGCCCTATTCAAGCGGTTTGAAACGCAATATCGTGCAATGCCTGAACGATTTTGATATTCCGCTTTATTTAAGTCATACGATTACGAAAATCGAAGGCGAAAAGCGCGTAACGGGCGTTGTGGTTTCCGCGGTGGACGAAAACAAACAGCCGATCAAGGGCACGGAAATGCACTTCGATTGCGATACGGTGCTGTTTTCCGTGGGGCTGATTCCCGAAAACGAACTGACGAAGGGGGCGGGCATAACGCTATCGCCCAAAACGCGGGGAGCGGAGGTTAGTCAGACGCGCGAAACTTCCGTAGAAGGCGTTTTTGCGTGCGGCAACGTGTTGCAGGTGCACGATCTGGTGGATTTCGTTTCGGAAGAAGCGGAAATTGCGGGGCGGTATGCGGCGGCGTACGTACTCGGCGGCAAAAAACAAGGCGAAAATATCCCGGTGAGAAACGGCGCGAATATTTCGTACGTTTGTCCGCAACGCGTCGATAAAGGCGCGGACGGAAACGTGAAACTGTTCTTCCGCGTGACGGGCACGTTTAAAAACTGCACGGTCACGGCAAAATGCGGCGATACGGTACTTGTGCAAAAAAGGAAAAAAATCGCCGTACCGGGCGAAATGGAAAATCTGCTTATCTTGCAGGAAAAACTTACAGGCGAAAGCGGTGAAATCGTGGTGGCGTTGGAGGCGGAAAATGATTAAAACGTTGACTTGTATCGAATGCCCGATGGGGTGCGAAATCACGGTGGAAGAAGAAAACGGCGCGGTGAAAAACGTAAGCGGCAATTCCTGCCCGCGCGGAAAACTGTACGCGGAATCGGAAGCGGTGTGTCCCAAACGCGTAGTTACTTCTACGGTGCGCGCGGAAAGCGGGGAAATGGTGCCCGTAAAGACAAACAAACCCGTAAACAAAAACGAGATTTTTAAGGTAATGGATATTATAAAGCGTACCCGATGCCGTCTGCCCGTGCAACTCGGCGAAGTGTTGGTGAAGAACATTTCGGGCGATGCCGATTTAATCGTTTCGGGCAACGTTTAAGGAGGCTTACGAACGGTTATGCTGGATTATTATAAAAAAGACGCTTCGACGTTGCAGCGGAAGATACCGTCGTAATAGGCGACAGGTTGTATACGGATATTGCTTCGGACAATAATGCAGGCGTGGATATCGTGTGCGTGTTGAGCGGCGAAGTGACGATTGTCGACGTGGAAAACGCGCAAGGCGCCGAAAAGCCGACCTACGTTTTAAACCACGTGAATTGTTTGCTGCAAAAACGCCGTGCGCCCGTTTGAGAGCGCTTGACTTTTGAATGTGAGGGGGATATACTTAAAGGCAATCTTTATGCGAAAGAATAAAGGAATAATTCCGAATCAGAAGAGGTGAAAATATGAATATCAACATTGAATATAAGCACGAAACGGGTTTTAAGAATTTTTTCAATCGTATTGCGGGGAAAAAACTTTCCGTTCTGTATGACGTCAATACGAAACCTTATGCAGAGGCGTTGCTTTTGCAGATAAAAGAGTATATAAAAAAACCCGTTCGCGTGGAATATTCCGATAAAGAATTGCTTCCGTCCGAAGACAAATGCGAACGGGCGTACGAACTTTCAAAAAGTTGCGATTATGTATTGGCTGTCGGTAGTGGAACGCTCAACGATATGGCGAAATCCGTTTCTACTCGTTTGGGAATAGAGTGCGGTGTGCTTGCGACGGCGGCGAGCATGGACGGATATTGCTCCAAAGGCGCGGCGTTGATGCGCGGAGGCTTCAAAGTGACGGACGAAGTCCATTCGCCAAGCGATATTTTAATCGATTTGGAGATTGTGCGTAGTGCTCCGAGGCTGATGACTGCGGCCGGGTTCGGCGATATTATCGGTAAATATACCTGTTTAACCGATTGGAAGATGGCGCATATCGTCAAGGGAGAGTCTATCCATGAGAAGGCGTATTCGATGATGGAACGCGCAGTGGCGGCGTGCGTGGAGACGTTTGACGGATTGACGCGGTACGAAGACAATGCTGTTGCAAAGCTTATGAACGCTCTCATTATGGCGGGGCTTTCCATGGCGGAGTGCGGCAATTCCCGCCCCGCCAGCGGTAGCGAACATCATCTATCCCATTTTTTGGAAATGGATTTTGCCCGTCGCGGCGAGAAAATTCCCATGCACGGGATAAAGGTGGGTATAGGGACTCTGGTGGCGATAGAGTTGTATAACTATATAAAGGATAACAGGATTTCTTTTAAGGGTGCGGAAGAGGTGTATAAACTTGCAGAAGCGTTGCCGGGCGTTGAAAAAATAAAGGGAATGCTCGAAAAAATGGGGTGTCCTACGCGATTCTCCGAGATCGATGTGAGGCGGGAAACAATGGAAGAGATGATTGAAAAGGCATATACGGTGCGCGACAGATATACCGTGTTGACCCTTGTGCACGATTTGGACTTAACGGAACGCGTTAAGCCGATTCTTATGAAAAAATATTATTAAAAACAAGAAAGGTTTAATTATACTACAAAGAAAACGGTATGACTAAAAGGGTATAACCGAACCCGCCCGTCGCCTTGCAAGGCGACGGGCGGGTTAAATGATTTTAGAAGTCGGGTTATCCGTTTTTGACTTGTATGCGTTTAAGATAAGCCGTTTTTTTATTTGCAACGCGCTCGTTACGAGCGCGTTATTTTGTATCTATAACCACGGACTATCGGAGATAGATATAAAAAAACGCACCACGCTGAACAACAGCGGGGTGCGTTTTTGGCAGGGGCGGCTGGATTCGAACCAACGCAATGACGGAGTCAGAGTCCGTAGCCTTACCGCTTGGCGACGCCCCTATATTCAATAAGCCTATACATTTTATCAAATCCCGCAATTTTTTACAAGCGTTTTAACGGGCTTTTTTAAAATTTAGAAAAATATTCGGGGCATAGCGGCGTAGCGATAGTAATTTTTCGCTGTGCCGCAGTTGTATTTGCCTTTTGGTAAGCGATATTGCCACGCAGTTGTATTTTCCTTTCCCGAGTGATATTTTCCCTGCCTGATAATCCCTATTAAAACCGCGCTTTTCCGCCCGTTTTTTATTCCTTGTCCGTTCAGACGAAAAAATTCCTGAAAAAATTTAAAATTCCATATTAAAATAATTGACAAGGCGTTCGGTATTCCATATAATATATGCGTTGTATTGGTTTAGTTTTATTAAACTTTTTGTTAAAAATCTCTAAACCGCAACAAAAAAACGGGGTAAAAATGGTTATCGGGGAGAAAATAAAAGAGTTAAGGCTTTCGTGCGAACTCACGCAGGAAGAACTCGCGGACAGATGCGAACTTACCAAGGGGTATATTTCGCAACTCGAAAACGACCTGACGAGTCCGTCGATTGCGACGCTTATAGACATTTTATCCGCGCTCGGGACGACTCTCAAAGAGTTTTTTTCGGACGACTGCGGCGCGGAAGAAAAAATCGCGTTCGACAAGAACGAATTTATTGAGAAAGAGACGGATGCGTACGTATTGAACTGGTTAGTTCCCAACGCGCAGAAGAACGCGATGGAGCCCGTGCATATAAAACTTAAACCGACGTCGTCTACCGATGAAGATTTTCCGCACGAAGGAGAAGAATTCGGGTTCGTGCTGAAAGGCGAGATAGCGATAACGCTCGGCAAAAGGCACGTCAAAGTTAAAAAGGGCGAAAGTTTTTATTATCAATGCGACAAAGTGCATTATATAAGCAACAGGACGGACAAAGACGCCGAATTTATATGGGTATCGTCTCCGCCTTCGTTCTGATTAGATACGCGTATCGATATTTATGCGTTCTGATAATTGTCGATAATTATACATAAAGAAAAAATCCCGACAGACGAGGATAAAGCGATGGCAGAAAGCAAAAAGGAAAAAATCATAGAACTTAAAAACGTATCGCGCAGATTCGAAGACGGCGTAGTCGCGGTAGACGGCGTAAACTTATATATACGCCGCGGCGAATTCGTTACGTTTTTAGGGCCGTCGGGTTGCGGCAAAACGACAACGCTCCGTATGATAGCGGGGTTCGATAAGCCGACTTCGGGCGAAATACTGTTAAACGGCAGGGATATAACCGAACTGCCGCCGAATAAACGCCCCATAAATACGGTGTTTCAGCGTTACGCGCTTTTTCCGCATCTCAACGTGGCGGAAAACATAGCGTTCGGGCTGAAACTCAAAAAGGTAACGAAAACGGTTAAGGATAAAAAGGGCAACCTTACGGAAAAGTCGGTAAAACTCGATAAAAAGACCATATCCGAAAAGGTGGGCAAAGTCCTTAAAATGGTGGATCTGGAAGGTTTTGAAAAGCGGAGCGTAACCACGCTTTCGGGCGGACAGCAGCAAAGGGTGGCGATAGCGCGCGCGCTCGTGAACGAACCCGAAATTCTTCTTCTCGACGAGCCGCTCGGCGCGCTCGACCTGAAAATGCGCAAGGATATGCAACTCGAACTTAAAGAGATGCACAGAAAGTTGGGGCTTACATTTATATACGTTACGCACGACCAGGAAGAAGCGCTTACCATGAGCGACACGATAGTGGTAATGAAAGACGGCGTAATTCAGCAGATAGGCACACCGACGGACATATACAACGAACCCAAAAACTCGTTCGTTGCCGACTTTATAGGTGAAAGCAACATATTCAGCGGCACGATGGCGGGAGAGAAAAAGGTCAGGTTTATGAACCGCGTTTTCGACTGTGTTGACGATTTTGCTCTCAACGAAAAGGTGGACGTGGTTGTTCGCCCCGAAGACGTGTTTTTAATGGACGAAGACAAAGGACAGGTCAAAGGGGTTATAACGAGTTCTATATTCAAGGGCGTTCATTACGAAATGGTAATGCTCGTCGGCAAGACGGAAGTCGTTATACAGGACACCGTTGAAAGGAAAGCGGGCGAAAGGGCGAGCATTTTCATAAGACCCGACGATATTCACATAATGGCGAAGGAGTTTTCGTCAAACAAATACGAAGGCTATATCACAAAAAACAACACCGTCTGTTTCGGTGACGGGGAATTCGAGTGCGACGTTACTAAACTTTACCCTGGTTCTATTCTCGACGAAGAAGGGTATCTCATCACCAAAGACGGCGAAAAGATAGACCTTACCGACGTAGACGTGAACGTGGAAGTGGGGCTTAAAGACATAGACATATCCGACGACGAAAAGGCGGGCGGAGCGGTAGGCAATATCGTTTCTATAATATATAAGGGCGACCATTACCAACTTATCGTGCGTACGGACGAGAACGAAGAAGATTACGTTTTCGATACCGAAGATACCTGGAACGTCAACGACAGAGTAAGCGTTATAATTCCGAAAAACAAGATAAAACTTTCGCTTAAAACGGAGACGAAAAGATGAAAGAAAAAATTCCCGTCGCGCCCGATAACGCGCAGGAGAACGCGCGCGACGACGTTACCGTTCGGGCGGAAAAGAAAAACGGCGCGAAAACGGCGGCGCGCGGCGTAAAACTCGGTTTTTTTAAGTTCAACCGCGGTCAACTGTGCATACCTTACGGCGTGTTCTTATTGCTTTTCGTCGTTTTTCCGCTACTAACCATAGTATATTACGCGTTTACCGCAAAGACGGGCGGGGTTTCGTTTGAAAACTTCGTCTGGTTTTTCGGTTCGTCGGCGTCGATAAAGAACCTGCTTTCAAGTATGCTTTTAGGGCTGATAACAACGGCGGCGTGTCTTTTGCTCGCATACCCCGCGGCTTATATTCTTTCGAGAATAAAATCGCACAGAAAAACCATACTTTTATTGCTGTTCATTATGCCGATGTGGATAAACTTCGTGTTAAGGGCGATGGCTCTTAAAGAACTGCTTTCGCTTATCGGAATACTCGGCAAATACAACTATTTCAACACCGTATTAGGTATGGTTTACGATTATCTGCCCTTTATGGTGCTGCCGCTTTATACCACTCTTATAAAAATGGACAAAAGTCTCGAAGAAGCGGCGGCGGATCTGGGCGCGAACGGGTGGCGCGTCTTTACGAAAGTAACTCTGCCGCTTTCCGTGCCCGGCATCGTCAGCGGAGTTACTATGGTATTTTTGCCGTCGATGAGTTGTTACGTTATAAGCGACACGTTCGGCAACGGCAAAATAACGATTATCGGCAAACTCATAGAACGCTGGTTCGGTTCGGGCGGTAACTGGAATTACGGTTCGGTGGTCGCGCTCGTGCTGCTCGTGATTATGTTCGTCGTAACGCTGGCT
>CAMEHL010000061.1 GCA_945917475.1 uncultured Clostridia bacterium
ATTCTACCGTCAACCCGGTAACGAACGCGGCTACGACGCCGAAATAAGCCGCTTCTATAACTCCGGCGAAAAGCACTTTAATAACGTCGTTGACGTCTATATACCTTAGCAGTTTGGCATAAAGACCGAACAGCGCGTTTACGGTAATCGCAAGCGCGACCGCGCCTATATAAAAATACGCAGACTGAACGAACCCCGCTTTAAATTCGCAACCCGACAGCGCGAGCGATAAAACCCACGCAATCGTAACCGCAAGCACGTCGAAAACCACGTAAACGCCGATTTTTGCTATTCTGTTGTAACTTATCTTTCTTTTCATCTCTTTCCTTTGTCGTAATTTATCTCTTTATATTTTTGTTGTCGGTCAAGCCGCGTAAAAGCCGTTCCGCGGCGGCGGCGACGCTTTTCTCGTCAAGTCCGTTTTCTTCTCTCTGTCTTTTAAGAGAACCGTGTTTCACGAAAGCGTCTTTTACGCCCAGCGATATTATGCCGAACGCGGGTTTTCCGTCGTCCGTATCCGACAGGGCGCGGCGCACCGAGTCTCCGAATCCGCCGTAAACGCTGTTCTCTTCGAGCGTAATCACGGGCGCGTTTTTTATATCGTTCAGCATACGGTAATCGAGCGGTTTGACACACCGCGCGGATATAACCCCAACGCCGTCTTTCCCGTCCGCGTATCCGAGCGCGACGGAAATCATATCGGGGCCCACCGCTAAAATATTGAGTTTATCGCCCGATTTCACCCTTTCCCAAAGCGTTTCGGTATAGGGAGGCACTTCGCGTTCCGCTCCGCAACGCTCCTTGGGATAGCGCACGGCGACGGGCGCGCTTAAAGAAAGCGCGTAATCGATAGCGGCGTTAAGGTCGTTTATGCACGACGGCGCAAGCACGGTCATTCCTGGAAGATGCGTAAGATACGACAGATCAAAAACGCCCTGATGCGTTTTTCCGTCCGCTCCGACGAGCCCCGCTCTGTCCACGCAGAACACTACGGGCAGTTTTTGCAGGCACACGTCGTGCAGTATCTCGTCGTAACCGCGTTGCAGAAAAGTAGAATACACCGCGAACACGGGTTTAAGACCGCCTGCCGCCATACCCGCGGCGAGCGTAACGGCGTATTCTTCGGCAATGCCCGCGTCGATAAAATTATCGGGAAACGCCTTTTCCACTGCGGCGAGTCCCGTGCCGTCTTTCATTGCCGCCGTAATCGCCACGACTTTTTTGTCTTTCTCTATAACCGAAACGAGTTTTTCGCCAAGCGCGGCGGAAAAGTTCCCGCAGCCGCAGGACAGGCTTTTACCTACGCCGTGATAAAGGTCGGCGCGCTCTTCCGCGCGCTTTACTCCTTTGCCCTTGACCGTTTTAACATGCAAGAACACCGCCTTTTCTTTCGCGACGGTTTTAATTCTCTCCATTATGTCGGTAAGCCCTTTAAGGTCGTTCCCGTCCACTACGCCTACGTATTTGAAACCGAACTGTTCTATTACGTTCACGCCGTTAAAGATGCGTTTTATAAAGCCGCGCACCTTTCTCAGAAAACCCGTAACGAACGAGTCCCCGAACACCTTTTTTATCGCCCTTTTCCCTTTAAGGTAACCTTTTTTAGTGCTGCGCTTTGACAAAAACGTGTACACGCCGTTCTTGTTTTTGTTTATCGACATACCGTTGTCGTTTAAGATAACGATATATTTTTTAGGTTTTTTCTGCGACGCGGTGAGCGCTTCGAGATTGAGCCCGTTCACGAACGCGCCGTCACCCACAACGTCCACTACGTAATAGTCGTCGTCCGCTCTGTCGCGCGCTTCGCAAAAGCCTAACCCCGCCGCGAGCGAAGTACCCGCGTGCCCCGCGCCGAACGCGTCGTATTCGCTTTCTTCCCTGTCGGGGAAACCCGAAAGCCCGCCGTCCGTTCTGATATTTTTAAATCCGTCTTTTCTGCCCGACAGAATCTTATGCGCGTAACATTGATGCCCCACGTCGAATATGAGTTTGTCTTTCGGGAAGTCGAAAACGGAATACAGCGCAAGCATAGTCTCGACGATACCGAGATTAGCGGACAAATGCCCGCCGTTTTCTCTGCACGCCTTGAAAATTACGTCTCTTATTTCTTCGGCCAAAGCCGTTTTGTCTTTAAGCGATAAGTCCTTTACGCGAAAAGAACCGTCGATTCCGTCCAATATGCTCATAAACAGTTGCAATTATGCGGTAAATATATATAATATTACTACATTTCTTTAAATTTGTCAATAGGTATAGTAAATATAAACGGTTAAAGGCTGAAAAAACGACGCTTTTTCGCATTATTCGCGCCGCCGCGCGCCTTTCCCGCTTGACTTTCTTTCTTCGGCATTGTAAAATTTAAGTCGGAAAATTAACACGGGTTTCGTAACGGAAAGTCCGTAGCGTTGCGCCGAAACGGAGCGAACGTTTATTAAAACGGGCAAAGCCGTAAGCACGGCGACGGAAAGAACCCGAAAGGAGAACGGAATAATGCTGACGGGAAAAAAATTGTACGATTTTGCCGCGCTCGTGCTTAAAACGGGCGTAAATCTTCAAAAGGGACAGGGACTCGAAATAGTCTGCCCCGTAGAAAAAAGCGAAGTGGCTGCCGCTTTTTCCGAAAAAGCGTACGAAATGGGCGCGAAAATAGTGCACGTTCGCTGGACGTGCGATAAAACGGACAGAATAAACTACCTTTACGCCGCTACGGACGCGCTCACGGATATCCCCGCATGGTTTATCGACAGCAAGAATTATCTCGTAAAAAACGGGTTCTGTTACGTCGCGATAGACGCCGAAGACCCGTCCGCGTTCAAAGACGTGCCGAGCGACAAACTCGCTGCGGTTGCAAAAAAGAAAAGCAAACTGTTAAAGCGGTTTTCCGACGCGGTGATGAAAAACGCCGTGCGCTGGTGCGTGGTTTCCGTTCCGACCGAAAGTTGGGCGAAACAGGTTTTCCCCGACTCCGCGTCCCCGGAAAGCGACCTGTCGCTCGCGATAGAAAAAACAATGCGTTTAGACGAAGTCAATCCGCTCGCCGCGTGGGAAAAGCACGTCGGAACGTTAGAACGCCGCGCGGAGTTTTTAAATGCCGCCCGATTCGAATACCTGCGCTATAAGAGCGCGAACGGCACGGATATCACGGTAGGACTCGCGGAAAATCACGTATGGCTTTCCGCTCGTGAAAGGGCTAAAGACGGCGTGTTTTTCGTAGCGAATATGCCGACGGAAGAAGTTTTTACCGCTCCGCACAAAGACAAAGCGGACGGCGTGGTAAAATCAGCCCTGCCGCTCTCTTATAACGGGCAGATAATAGACGGGTTTTCGTTCACATTTAAAAAGGGCAGAGTAACGGAGTTTTCCGCAGAAAAAGGATACGACGCCTTAAAACACCTGCTCGAAACGGATAAAGGCACGCTTTCTCTGGGCGAAGTTGCGCTGATCGGTAAAAATTCGCCCGTCGCACAGACTAAAACACTGTTTTTCAATACTTTGTTCGACGAAAATGCAAGTTGCCATTTCGCGCTCGGAAAAGGCTACCCGACCACCGTGTCGGGCGGCGGGGATATGACCGCGGCGGAACTTAAAAAACTCGGGCTCAACGATTCCGTCGAACACGTGGACTTTATGATCGGCACGGACGATTTGTTCGTAACGGGCGTGGGATACGACGGAAAAGAAACGCCTTTGCTTATAGACGGCGAGTGGGTTATTTAAAAGATAAATCTTATTTAAAAGATTACTTAAAAGATTATAATATTGTCTTATCGGCGCGTTTTCGCTTGACTTGAACCGATGCTATAAAGTAAAATATATCGGTAATGCGGCGCAAAACTTTTTCCGCCGTTTTCAAAATCCGATTACGGCGAGGTGCTGATATGAAAATTACCGACGGCGTTTATAACGTAGGGGTCAACGACCGCGAAATCACTTTGTTCGAAGGGCAGTTTTCCGTTCCAAACGGAATGGCTTATAACTCTTATCTCATTGCCGACGAAAAAATCGCGGTTATGGATTCCGTGGACGGAAAATTCGGGCGAAATTGGCTCGACAATATCGACGGCATATTAAACGGCAGAGAACCCGATTATCTCGTCGTTCAGCACATGGAACCCGACCACTCCGCGAATATTCCCCTTTTCTGCGAAAGATACAAAAACGCGCGAGTCGTTTCAAACGCGAAATCTTTCGTTATGATGAAAAACTTTTTCGGAGACGATTTCGCCGACCGCCGCCTCGTCGTCAAAGACGGCGACTCTCTGTCGCTCGGAAAGCGCGAACTCTCGTTTATATTCGCGCCGATGGTGCACTGGCCGGAAGTTATGGTTACTTACGATAAAACGGATAAAATTCTCTTTTCCGCCGACGGCTTCGGTAAATTCGGCACTACGGATACGGAAGAAGATTGGGCGTGCGAAGCGAGAAGATATTACTTCGGCATAGTCGGCAAGTACGGCGCGCAGGTTCAGTCGCTCCTTAAAAAAGCCGCCGCGCTCGACATAGCGACTATTTGCCCCCTGCACGGCCCCGTTCTGCAAGAAAATCCTGGATATTATATAAATCTATACGACGTGTGGTCGTCTTACGGCGTGGAAACGGAAGGCGTGTTTATCGCTTATACTTCAGTTTACGGTCATACCGAAAAGGCGGTGAGCCTGCTCCGCGAAAAACTCGCCGCGAAAGGGTGCGGAAAAATAGCGGT
Organism: uncultured Clostridia bacterium; assembly: GCA_945917475.1. Taxonomy (GTDB): domain Bacteria; phylum Bacillota; class Clostridia; order Christensenellales; family Borkfalkiaceae; genus UBA1259. The sequence goes on from CAMEHL010000061.1 coordinate 4,703, forward strand.
GGCAAATCTCGCCGTCGACGATATGTCGGAAGCGGTCGAGGACGCTTTCAGATACGGCAGAATAGTTCTTGCGACGACGACTTATAACGGCGATATATTCCCCTTTATGCGCGATTTTATCGTTCACCTTACCGAACGCAACTATCAGAACAGAAAAATAGGTCTTATAGAAAACGGTTCCTGGGCGCCCGTCGCCGCGAAAGTGATGAAAGAAAAGTTCGCCCACTCCAAAAACGTTGTTTTTGCCGAGAATACGGTTAAAATTCTCTCCGCGGTTAATAAAGAGAACGAAGCGCAGATAGACGCGCTTGCGGAAGAAATGTTAAAATAAACGGCGGAAAAACGAGCGGAATTTTCCCTTCCGTCCGACGCTACTTAATAATAACGGATATAAACCGACCGCGCGTGCGAAAATCGCACGCGCGGTATTTTTTTGCCCGTTTCGGGGCTTATCGTTTATCCGTTTATTAACTTAAAAAGTAAAGTTTATTCGCATTGAAAAAGGTTGCCGCAAGAACGCCCGTTTACGGGTTTTGCGACGCGCCGTGCGCGCTATTCTCCGCCACGCTACCGCTTTCCCCGCTGCCGTCGCTTCTATCTCCGTCGCTTCTATTCCCGTTTGCAGCGCACAGAACGACTTCTATAACGGCAGCCGCGGCGGCGAGAACGGAAAGGACGAGAACCGCCACGCAACCGCCTACGCCTATTTTGGCTATCGTGCCGTTATCTATCATTCCCGCATAAGCAATCAGTCCGCCGCGCGTTATAACCGCCAGAACGAGATAGATTACGGAAAAAACCGTGGACGACGAAAACAGCGCGAGCCTTGCGATTTTATAGCGTTTGCCGCCGAGCAGACACCTTACCGCCAGCGAAAGCGTTGCAATAAAAAGAACGGCAAGCAATACAAACGCGACGTAAGAGATCACCGCCCGTGTGAACATCGTTCCAGCCTGTTCTATCGCGCTGTCCGTACCCGCATAAATCACGGTAGCGAAAAACAGAAAAGACGACGCCGAAAAGGACGCTTTCGCTCTACCGATAGAACCCGTCGAACTTGCCGAAGAAACGTTTTTAGCGGACAAGAAATTTTTACCGAGAACGGACAACGCCGCCGCAATCATAATAATAGCCGCCGCTCCGCAGACAAGGCGCGCTATCCCGCTGCCGCGGAACGCGTTTTTGCCCTGCGCAACGCATTTTAAGGTTACAGTGCCTACGAGTAAAAGAGCAGAGATTATCAAGCCGGTTAGCGCACCCGCGTTGGGCGTTACTTTCACCGAAATACCCGTTGAAGACACGCTCAGCGACGCGCTTGCCGAACCGTAAGACAATATCGCGACAACGGGCAACAAAAACCCGCCGAGAGATACGGCGGCGAGAGTTTCTAATCCCTTTATCTCGCGTTTATTATAAAGGCTCGTGCCGAATTTTACCGCACCGATTACGAGCGTTACCGACGAGACGATAATCCCAGCCGCAGCGAACAACGTGCATATTACCGTGGGAAGATATAATCCCGCCGACAATCCCGTGTCGCTTACGACGCCGAGTTCAGATCCGAGCAACGACGAAAGATCCGAATACGCGTCGCCGAAAAAGTAGAACGCGGTTGCGCTTTCGGATAAAACGGACGTACCCGAACCTAATGTAATCGTTACGCCGACGAAGAAACTGCAAATAAAAAGCGTAATCAGCGCGCCGAGCAACAGCGCGGGCGAAAGCACTCTTTCTACTTTGTTAAATCCCGTTTTCGCCGAACGCGTTTTTGCGTTTCTTTCTCCGCCGCCCGCGAGTTTTCTGCCGCAACGCAGACAATAAACGGACTCGCCGTCTAAAACTTCTCCGCAATCGGGACAGACGGTTTTGCCGTCTAATCTTTTGCCGCAGTACGGGCAATATACGGCGTTGCCGTCTACCGCCTTTCCGCATCTTCCGCAGACGATTTTACCGTCCGCGCGCTCGCCGCAGAACATACAGAAAACTGATTCGTCCGCGATGGTTTTACCGCATTTTTTACACTCCATTTTTTCTCCCTTTGCGGCTCGGGGATTCCCCCCTTTATCATTAAACGAGCGAATTACCGCCCGACCGAACGCCGCTTTTTGTTTTCCGTCTTTACGCTATACCGAAAACTCTTAATGCGTAATTACATAATTATTATACCATACGCGCATACGGCTGTCAACCGTAATTAAAAAAAACGGAACGTTTACGTTCTGCCGGCGGGCGGCGGTTGCCTGAAATTTAAACGGCGGAAAATTTGCGGAAAATTTAACGCAGAAAAACGCCCGCCCCGACCGCAGTCGGGGCGGGCATTTTCGGAACGAACGCTTTAAAAAAATTTTGCTTAACGAGGTTTACGCGCAAAGGCGTTAATATAAACGGCGGTCATACGCCTTTCTTTCTGCCCGTTTCGGTGTTGTCGCTCTTTCTGTCCCGCAAAGTTTTTTCAGCGTTGGGCGCAGTCTCGAAACGGTAATCTTCTCCGTGCTTTTTAATATATTTTTCTATTACGTCGTGAGACGGGACGGAAGAAACGGGAGAGTTAAGCCGACTCTGATACTTGAAAAAGTCGGCGGAATCGCGCAGGTCGTTTACGTCCGTCATATCTTCTCTGCAACCCGTGAGTCTAACGCTTTTCATAATATCGCGGATATATTTGATATTTTCGTGCAACGATAGGAGCGACGGGAAGTCCGCGCCGCCGATTACGAACAACTGTTCCGGTTCTCTGCCTTCGTATTTACGGAGCATATCCGCGGCGATTTTAAGGTGCGTGAGTTCTTCTTCGTAATGGCGCAGCCATATCGCCTTTATTTTTTCGTCGCTTTCGTCTTTATAACAGGAATAATACAGATAGCACTCCGCGTATTCGTGCATTACCCAACTCTCGAACCAGGTCGCGGACGGGTCGGAAAGCGCGCCGTATCCCGTAACGTGCTGTTCTTCTATCATCGCGATTTCGGCGTACAGTTTTCTGCCCGTTTCGGTGTGGAAAAACGAACCGACGTTCATATAATAGTTCATAGTCTGCTGCTCGGCGGCGGTGATAATCGCGGCGTGAAGCCTGGTTATAAGCGCATCTTGCCAGCAGTTTATATAGCGGCGAACGTCGTCGTACGGGTGGCGGTGTTCGGATATAGTGGGGCGACCGGGCGTAATCTCCGTATAGCCGCCCACTAACTTTTCCCCCTTTACCCCTTCCGTCTCGTCCAGAAGATTTGAAAACCTGTACAGGTGGTCGAAATCTTCGAGCAACGCGAAATCGAGTTGCGCTTTCACGAACGGGTTAGGCTCTTTCGCCGCCATCTCGGCGGTAAGGTCTACGGCGAGTTGTTCGTAAGATATGGTCGTTTCCAGAATACTCTCGTTTATCGGTTTTAACGCCGCGATACGCTTTTGCTGTTCCTGCTCCTGCCGTCTCACGGAGGCAAGAACGCGGCGCACGTCGTTA
>CAMEHL010000062.1 GCA_945917475.1 uncultured Clostridia bacterium
GCTCAGTGGTAGAGCGTCGCCTTGCCAAGGCGAATGTCGCGAGTTCGAATCTCGTTTCCCGCTCCATTTTTTTATTACGGGTTTTATCCCCGTAATCGGGCGGCGCCATAGCCAAGTGGTAAGGCACGGGTCTGCAAAACCTTTACCCCCAGTCCGAATCTGGGTGGCGCCTCCAAAATCCGCCGAAGTGGCGAAACTGGCAGACGCAAGGGACTTAAAATCCCTCGGTGGAAACACCGTACCGGTTCAAATCCGGTCTCCGGCACCAAGTATAAAAGAAAAATCGCTTGTTCCGGCGATTTTTTATTTTATCGGGCGTTTTCCACGATATTATTTTGGGATAGGCTTTCCCCTGTCTATAATTTAATGCTTTTTGGCAAAACATTAAAATCACGGCGATGAAATAACGATTACTGCTTATATAATATATTTATTTGCATTGCGCAAAAAAATATTTTTTTGTATGCTCCGTAAGAAAGGCTAAATTAAAACGCTGTATACACGCGGATATGGCGGAACTGGCAGACGCGCCAGACTTAGGATCTGGTGGGAAACCGTGGGGGTTCAAATCCCTTTATCCGCACCAGAACGCCCGAGCAAAACAGTTAGTTTTGCTCGGGCGTTTTTTATCTTTAAATCATTTTAACGTCATCACTGCCTTTTTAAAATTCTTCCCGTCGCCGGATACATAGAATTCGAATTCGCCCGAATCTAACGTGTAATTGCAGTCGGCGTCATAATAACCCAGTTTTTCAGTTGATATATCAAACTCTACGGTTACGCTTCGGTTCGCCGGCACATATATACGTCTAAAATCCAAAAGCGTTCTGACAGGCGTTAAAATTTTGCAGATTTTATCCCTGAAATAAATCTGTACCACTTCTTCGCCGTCAACTTCACTTTCGTTTTTGATGTCAACAGAAAGTTTTACGCTTTCGCCTTTCTTTACCTGCGTTTTGGAAAGGTTAACATCCGAATAGATAAAATTGCTGTACGAAAGTCCGAACCCGAACGGATAAGGGCTGCCTGACGGTACGTCTATATATTTTCCACCGTGCCAATAATCGTATTGATTATAATAGCAAGGCGTTGCCGAAGAATCGTAAGGAAATGAAACGGGTAGTTTACCGCTGAAGTTTTCTTCGCCTTTTATAAGTCTTGCAACCGCAAGTCCGCACATATCGCCGCCATTGAATGTTTCTATTATTGCGTTCGCGTAAATTTCAACTTCGTTTAAAACGAGCGGCCTGCCGTTTATAAGCACGCATATCACGGGTTTATTAAGTTCTTTAACCCGTCTTATAAGTTCTATTTGTCTTCCGCCCAAATCAAGGTTAGCCCTGTCTCTCGCTTCTCCGTTCTGCGATAGATTATCGCCCGAAACGACAACTACTATATCCGCTTGACCCGCGACTTCCAACGCCTGTTCTATCATATCGTCGCTGTCGAAATCGTTTATAGAACAGCCCTTTGCATACGTTATTTCGCTGTCCGAATATACTTCTTTTATGCCTTTCAATACGGTATATACGCCGTCTTTTTCCGTTTCCCAAGGCTTTGCGTCGGGGTGTGAAAAGTAAGTCCAGTCGCCGTACTGAGACCTAATATCGTCTGCGTTAGGTCCTATAACGGCTATCTTTTTAGCGTTCTTCACGGGTAGTAAGCCGTCGTTTTTTAACAGTACCGCACTTTCAACAGCAACTTTATAGTTGAATTTCCGATGCTCTTCGCAGCCAATTACTTCCTTTAAAGGACGGGAACGTTTTTCTTCGTTTAACAAGCCTAAACGTTGCTTTACGCGCAGTATTCTGCGCACGCAATCGTCTATAATGCTTTCTTCTATTCTGCCATCTTTTACGGCGTTTACGAGCGCGGAGTAGAACTCGTAACTGTTCATACTCATATCGTTGCCGGCTTTAACTCCCTCTACGCACGCCTCGTCCATACTTTCAAAAGTTCTCTGTCCGTTTACGAGCGAGCGGAAGTTCTCCCAATCGGTTACCACAAAGCCGTTGAAGCCGTATTCTTTTTTTAAAATATCGGTTAAATACCTGTGGCTAATTGTAAGCGGAGTGCCGTCTATCGAGCCGTAAGCCGTCATAATGGTCATACAACCCGCGTCAACCGCCGTCTTGAAAGGTTTTAAAAATATCTCTCTCGCCTTACGTTCGGTTATCTCCGTATCATAGGAATCTCTGCCGCCGGTCGCTTCGCCGTAGCCTAAATAGTGCTTTGCGCAAGCCGCGACAAGCCCGTCTTTCTGATAGCCCTTTATTATAGCCGCACCCAAACGGGAAGCAAGTTCTGCGTCCTCGCCAAAGGTCTCGTCTATCCTGCCCCAACGCAAATCTCTGCCAAGGCATAGGACAGGTGAAAACACCCAATTAAGTCCGTCTGCGGCAACCTCTTTTGCAGTAATCTGACCAACTTTTTCAACAAGATCTTCATTCCAACTGCAAGCCATTGCAAGTTGTGAAGGAAACACGGTTGCGTCCTTTAAAAGAGCGTGTCCGTGTATTGCGTCTATGCCGAATATGGGCGGCACTTTAAGTCGCGAATTCTCCGCGCTTTCAAGGTATTCGCCCGTTTCTTCGCCTAATACGTGCAGATAGGAGCCTATTTCGCCCTTTGATTTAAATTCTTCAAATATTTCTTTTGGGGTTGCGTTTGCGGACAATTGCTGCATCTGCGCAACCTTCTCTTCCAAAGTCATCTGCGACAATATCTTTTCCACATATTCCATCTTTATAATTCTACCTGTTATCATCTCAATGCTTGTAATGAATTATATAACATAATATTCATTGTTTGTCAAGTGTAACAAAAAAAGTTTTGTAGATATATATTCTACGTATATAAAATAAGTATAATATGAGATATAAAACTCGCCCGCAGACTTATTTCCAAGTCTGCGGGCGAAAGTTTAACTAATCGGATAAACCGAATTTTTAAACGCTTATTCGACGAGAGTAACGCCGTCGGGCAATTTATAAGCGGTTTCTATTCCTTTATCGGTAGCACGGTTTTCTATTTCTATCACTCCGAAAGCGGTCGGAACTTTGCCTTTCGCCCATTTAAGCCCCATAAGGTCGGGCTGAATTTTAATCTTTGCCCCGCCCGGTTCTAAAAATTTTACGCCGAGCGCGTTTTCGGTAAAAAACCGAACGGGTCCGCAAGCCCACCCGTGGCAAAGAGACAATCTGTATCCTTCGTAACAGTATTTCCCGAAAGAAGAGTGTAAGTCTTTTTCGCCCGTCTTGTTCGGCTGATCTATTCTACCGCTTCCGTCGAGCCATTTTTCTTCGAAACTCTCCCAGAAAGACGTTGCGCCGCGGTCAAGCATTCCGCCGTAAAAATCTTTTATCTGTTTTAATGCAATTTTGCCGCTTTCAAGATTTTTTACCGCGGACGCTATATAATAACTCATAAAGGTGGAATAACCGTCAGAACCGCCGCGCGATAATATTTCTTTAACTTTTCCGTTCGCGCCGTATCCGAGCGAATAGATGGCGGCAATCGCTTTTGATTGACCGTCGAAAGTCGCGTTTTTAATCAATTTATCTTTTATTACGTCTGCAACGGCGGAAGATTTGCCGTGGCGTTTAAGCATTTCGGTATATTTTCCGACAGCCCACAACAGCAATCCGCGGTTAGCGCATTCAAGCCCCGATTCTTCGTACGTTTCCCAGTTTATAAAATTAAGGCTCGGCGAGCCGTATTCGATTGTTCCGTCGGCGGAAACGAATCCGTTTATCTTTTCAAGAAGTTTTTCGGTATAATCGACGAGCGTGCTTACAAATTCCCATTTATCGCAATAAAACTCGTAATCGCAAATTATCGCAATCCACCAGAAAGAATAGGACGGCAAGCCGTTCATCCAATATTCTACGGGGCAATGCTCGGCAGTCTCTTTTAAACTGAGTTCGATAAGCGGGTGCGCGCCGTAAAAAGAGAGTATGCCCATTACTTCGGGATGCATATCTCCTATCCACACAAGCCTGTCTCGTTTTACGCCGTCCCAGATTCTGTTCTGCATACACAAAAACAGAGTATGGGCAGCGGTTTTATAAATTTCATTTACGCGGTCGTCGCTGCAAGTAAACTCGCCTATCGGCAAATCTTTAAGATGAACGTAAACGGCGTATATCGCGACTATTTTCAAATCGTTTTTACCCACGTTGTCTATTCTGACAAACCTGAACCCCGTCTGCCCGAATTCCATATCGGAAAGCATAGGAAGAAAAACGTTCATATCTCTCGTGCTGTGGTCGTTGCACGCGTTCATACAGTTAAGAGCGGCGCACGCTTCCGAATACGATTCGCCGAAACGAATCTGCACGGACGATTCTTTGACGGAATTGAGAATTCTTATTCCGCCGTGCAATTCTTTGCCGAAGTCGAGAACGATATAACCGCCCTTTTTAAGCGTAAAAAAATCACCGTCCGCAGGAGTGGCGAGATAAATCTGTTTATCTTTAGGCGAAAGCAGCGTTTGCAAGTTTTCGCATTCAACTGACTCCGCTATCCTTACGGGCGGTAAATATTCTTTTATTCTTTCAGTAGAAAAATCCATAAATCCACCTGTTATGCAACAATATCCGTATTATACAACTTTTTGCCCGTTTTATCAACTTATTTTCAACAAAAATAACGGTATTGATATAAATATCGGGATTTATATTGTTCTGGGATTTTTATACGTTCATTTTGAAATACTCGACGGCGTTATTAAAAGACACGTCGCGAACGACTTTGCCCACGAACTCTATATCGGAAGTTATTTCGCCGTTTTCCATAAGCGTGCCTAAATAATTGCAAAGTATTCTCCTGAAATAGTGGTGCCGCGGATAGGACAAGAACGATCTGCTGTCGGTAAGCATTCCTATAAACGCGCCGAGATGCCCCGTCGCGGTAAGATCGTCTAAATGCTTTTCCATACCCGTTTTGTTATCAAGAAACCACCAGGCGGGACCGTACTGAAGTTTTCCTTTCGCTTCGTCGCTCTGGAAACAACCGATAAGCGTCATTATTTCGGAATTCATTTTGGGATTAAGATTGAAAACGATTACGCACGGCAGCGAGTTCTCGGAATTGAGCCGGTCGAACAGCCGCGACATTTCCTTTATTCCGTCGTCTTCGGAAATGCTGTCGTAACCCGTATCGAGTCCGAGTTTTTCGAGCATAACGGAATTGTTGTTTCTCATCGCGCCGACGTGCAGTTCCGTTCTTACGTCGTATTCGGAATAGGTTTTCATCAGGAAATATGTGAAATACCCTTTGAAAATTTCTTCTTCTTTAACGCTTATTTCAGCACCCGTCAGGGCTTTTTTAAACACCCGATCGGCAGATTGTTTATCGCTTACGGCGTAAACTTTTTCGAGTGCGATATCCGCGGCGACAGTACCCGTTTTTATGAATTCTTTTAGTCTTTCGACAACGGCTTTTTCAAGCGCGTCTATACAGTCAATCTTAAACGTAAGGCTTTCGAGTTTTTCGATAAAACCCGCGTATCCTTTCGCCGCGACGTTCATAATTTTATCCGCACGAAAAGCGGGAATAACCTTGAACTTATAACCTTTCTCGGTAATTTTGCCGAAAACGGATAAGTCGTCGAAAATCTCGTTCGTAGTAAAAAGGTATTTTACGCAGGACTGTTCTATGAGTTTTTGCGGCGTTATATGATTGAGTTTACTATAATCGTTGCACCAATTCCAGATTGTTTCGGCGTTCTCCGCGTTGATTTCGATTTCGCAGTTGAAAAACTCTTTGAGTTCTATCTGCGACCAGTGATATAACGGATTGCCGAAAGCCGTGCCGAGAACGGTGCAATAAGCAATGAATTTCTCCTTATTGCTTTTCGCGCCCGTGATATATTCTTCATTTACGCCGTAATTGCGCATAAGACGCCACTTATAATGATCGCCGCCCAGCCATACTTCGAAAACATCGCCGAACTCTTTGTTTTCGAGAATCTGTTTTTCGGGAAGATGGCAATGGTAATCGAATATGGGCATATTCTTTGCATATTCGTTATAAAGCCTTTCGGCAGTCTTGTTTTTAAGCAAAAAATTATCTTTAATATAACTCATAAAGTAACTCCCGTTTTATAGAACGCAATTTCTCTTATTTCTTCGTTTTTAACCTTTTTTTCGCCGCTTATTACGTCTATAAGAAGATTAAAAAGCCCGTCTTCGTCCATCGAAAAGGCGTCGAAATCTATCCAGTTATCCTTAAAATCAGCAAGTCTGTCGTTAGACGCTATTTTCATAGTGGGAACGAACGTCGAAAAGGGCGTTCCCCTGCCCGTCGTAAAAAGCACAATCTGACAACCGCTCGCGGCGAGCGCGGTAGCGGCAATCAGGTCGTTTCCGGGAGCGTTAAGCGCGGAAACGCCTTTCTCTTTCACAAGGTCTCCGTAAGCGAGAACGTCGGTAATCTGCGTTGAACCCGCTTTCTCGACGCAACCGAGCGACTTTTCTTCAAGCGTGGTTATGCCGCCTTTTTTGTTGCCCGGACTCGGATTTTCATACACGGGAAAGCCCTGTTTCGTGTAGTAATCCTTAAAATCTTCTATCATTTTTTTGTAGCGGTTAAAAACCTGCTCGTTTTTGCATTTATTCATAAGCAGTTGCTCCGCGCCGAACATTTCCGGTACTTCGGTTAAAACCGCGCTGCCGCCGCACGCGACGACTTTGTCCGTGATTTTACCGACGAGCGGGTTTGCCGTAAGTCCCGAATATCCGTCGCTGCCGCCGCATTTCAAGCCTATACAGAGTTCGGATAAAGGCGTTTCTTCGCGTTTATAATTTTTCGCCTTTTCCGCGAAGTCTTTTACGATTGAAAGACCGTATTCCACTTCGTCCTTTACGTCCTGACAGTTAAAATATGCGATATTGTCTCTCCCGAAAGGCTGTAAGTATTCTTTTATCCCGTCGAGACCGTTGTTTTCGCATCCGAGACCAACGAACAGAACGAAAGACGCGTTCGGGTTAAGCGCGACGGAACAAAGCAATTTTTTTATATTCTCGTTGTCTTCGCCGAGTTGAGAACAACCGAACTGATGGCAAAGTGAAAAAATACCGTCAATACTGCCCGTTACGTATTTCTGCGCGCGTTTTTCGATAATTCTGCAAACGTTGTTTACACAGCCGACCGTAGGAATAATATATATTTCGTTTCTTACGCCCGCTCTGCCGTATTTGCGTTTGAAACCCTTAAAAACCGCGTTTTCGGGCGGAAAGGTTGCCGCGGCGAAATCGTATGAATATTCGGGCGTTTCATCGAGATGAGATTTTACGTTATGAGTATGCACCCACTCTCCCGCTTTAATATCGCGCGACGCTCTGCCTATTACTTCTCCGTATTTTACGACCGCTTCGCCTTTTTTGACGTCTCTGACGGCGAATTTATGTCCCGCGGGAATTTTATCGTCGCCCGTAAGGCTTACGCCCACGTTGTCTTTTCCGTTTATGATTACTCTTTCTTTCATAACAGCGTTTTACCCGATAAAACTGCGTTTACGCCTGCGATAACGGCGGCAGCGAAACCGTTATAAGCGGTAAGGTCTTCTCCCCAGACCGATTCGTCTTTCATAAAGCCTTCGACCGAGCCCCCGTCTGCAAAGTAACCGAGATAAGCGGCTTCGTCTAAAAGTTGAATTTTTCTCGTGGGAAGTTGAACGTAAAATTTGCCGTCTTCTTCTTTTTTAACGCTTTTATATAACGCCATAAGATAGGAAAAGCCTATGGTTAAATTTGCGGGAATTTTGCCGTTCGCCGCGTAATAATCTTTAAAACTCGGCAAATCTCTCGCTTTCCATTTTGAAATACTGTTGAGAGCGATGCTCGTCAATTGGTGGTTAAGGAACGGATTTAAAAATCTGCTCTTT
>CAMEHL010000063.1 GCA_945917475.1 uncultured Clostridia bacterium
CTTACGACGTGGGCGCCCACTTTCCTTAAAGAACGCTACGGTCTGGAAAACTGGTTCTCAGTGCTTTTAACGCTTATTCTGCCGCTGTTCGCGCTGTTCGGGAGTACTCTCGCGCTTGCGCTCAACAAAAAAATAGGCGACTTCGTGCTGTTGTCGGGCGTGCTTTACCTGGCGGCGGCAGTCGTTTTCGGCGTATTTTTAGCGTGTTTCAATCTTAACTCGTTCTTTGTCGCGGTAATATGTTTTGCCGCGGTGTCCTGCCTTATGTCGGGCGTGAACAACGTAGTAACCGCAATTTTCCCGATGAAAAGCAAAAGCGGCGTGAACGCGGGATTCGTTGCGGGGATTGTCGACGGGTTCTGTTATCTCGGAAGCGCGTTCAGTTCTCACGGGTTCGGCTTAATCGCCGAGAACTTCGACTGGAACGCGGTTATGCGTGTGATTTTCTTTTCGCTCGCGGCGGCTACGCTGATTTGTGCGGCGGTATTTTGGATAAGAAGACTTAATAAACCGCAAAATAGCGAAAAATCCGAAAAAACCGAAAAACAAAAAGACGGAAATTCGTAAAAAGACGTAAATTTGCGTTTTTTTGTTTGCAGGAAATTGCAAAAACTCTTAAAAAGGTGTAAAATATATATAATCGGAATATAAAAATTATATAAAACGGATAACGCTAAAAAAAACGGAGCGGAATATGGATTACGGTTTTATAAAAGCGGCGACTTATACGCCCGAAATAAGAGTTGCGGACACCGCCTTTAACGCGGAAAGCGTGAAAAAGGGTATCGAAATCGCCGACGAAAAAGGCGTGGAACTTTTAGTCTTTCCCGAAATGTGCATAACGGGTTATACTTGCGGGGACCTTTTCTTTTCGGACGTGCTGATAAACGCCGCGCTCGCCGCGCTGCGCGATATCGCGGCGTTCACGAAAGGCAGAAAGATGCTCGTTTTCGTGGGACTTCCGCTTAAAATAGACGGGCTTATATATAACGTGGCGGCGGGGATAAGCGACGGAACGGTTCTAGCCTTTATTCCCAAATCTTTCCTGCCCGATTACAACGAATTTTACGATAAACGGTTTTTCAAACCCGCGCCCGACGGCATTTCTTATTATAAGTTGGAAAGCGGTTCGGAAAACGCAGATAATTACGTTCCGTTCGGCAAGAACGTCATCTTTGCGGACGCTTTCGACGAGAACTTTAAGGTCGCGGCGGAAATATGCGAAGATTTATGGACGCCCGTTCCGCCGTCCGTCTCTCACGCCCTGCACGGAGCGACGGTAATAGTCAACCTTTCGTGCAGCGACGAAGTGATAGGCAAAGCCGAGCAGCGCAGAATGCTCGTCAAAGATCAGTCGTTAAAACTCGTGTGCGGTTACGTTTACGCGAACTCGGGCGACGGCGAATCTACGACCGATAACGTTTTTTCGGGGCATTCGCTCGTCGCCGAAAACGGCGAACTGATTGCCGAAAGCGGGTTTTTCGACAACGGTCTTACGGTTGCCGAGATTGATATGGGATACCTTTCTTACGTAAGGAGCAAACAGTTCAATCAGGAATTCAAAATCAACAAAGACGATTATATCACCGTGGGCTTTTCGGCTGTCCGCAAGGGCAAAGCGGCGCGCAGGATACCCCGTTCGCCTTTCACGCAGGGCGAGTGCGAATATAAACTGATTCTCGAAATGCAGGCGCAGGGCTTAAAGAAAAGGATACTGCACACTCACGCCGAAAAGGTTGTTCTCGGCTTGTCGGGAGGGCTGGATTCCACTCTCGCGGCAATCGTCGCGGTAAAGGCAATGCGGCTGTGCGGGAAAACGCCCGATAATGTGATTGCGCTCACTATGCCTTGCTTCGGCACGACTTCGCGCACGTTCGACAACTCGGTAAAACTCGCAAGGGCGCTCGGCGTAACGCTCAGAAAAGTCAATATAGGTCGGGCGGTGAAAATTCACCTTAAAGACATAAACCATAAAGACGGCGTTTACGACGCGGCTTACGAGAATGCGCAGGCGAGAGAGCGCACGCAGATTTTAATGGATATATCCAATATGGAGAACGGACTCGTGGTCGGCACGGGCGACCTTTCCGAACTCGCGCTGGGTTTCGCCACTTATAACGGCGATCATATCAGTATGTACGGCGTGAACGCGGGTATTCCCAAAACGCTCGTGAGATATATCGTTAAAAAATATGCGGACGACGTTAAAGGCAGACTTAAAACGGTGCTTTACGATATACTCGATACGCCCGTCAGCCCCGAACTGCTGCCCGCGGAAGGCGATTCTACCGAACAGAAAACGGAAGAAATAGTAGGGCCGTATATTCTGCACGACTTTTTCCTTTATAACTTTGCCGAACGCGGCTATTCGTCCGAAAAAATTTATTATTTCGCTTGCGCCGCTTTCGACGGCGAGTTTGAAAAGAGCGAAATTTTGAAACATCTTAAGACGTTTTTCCGCAGGTTTTTCAATCAGCAGTTCAAGCGTTCCTGTTGCCCGGACGGGGTTAAGGTCAGTCCCATATCCCTGTCGCCGCGCGGCGGACTTAAAATGCCGTCGGACGCGGTAGCCGCACTGTGGCTTAACCAACTCGAAAACCTGTAAAGCGCAAAACGCGTATAATCGAGAAAGCGCGCAAAACAGAAAACGCCAAAAGGTAAATTCCGAATATTTACGCGGGCAGAATTATTACGCAAAACGCTTGACAAAAATTACGGTATAAACTATAATAACGATAATCATTATCAATTATGTATTTTCGTTTGACTCATAGTATATTATAACGCTTATCTTTCGGGCGGAGAGAAGTCGCCGCAGCGGAGAGCGAAAGGTCAAAGGATTCGCAGAATTGAAATCAGCGTAAAACCGTACGTTTATAAACGCCGTAAGGCGCGGCTTAAAAAAGCGGAAAGAACGGGTACGGAGCGGAATTAAGGAAATGAATTATTCTCTACAACGGGAACTCGTTAAAGATATACTGAAAAACAGAACCGACCACCCGACCGCGGATATGGTGTACTCCGCCGCGCGCGAACGCGCGCCGCAGATAAGTCTCGCGACCGTGTACAGAAATCTTAAAACGCTTGCGGAGAGCGGCGAAATCTTAACGCTCGAAACGGCGGACAATAAACTGCATTACGACGGAAACGTTACGGGGCACTCGCACTTTATATGCAAAGGTTGCGGCAGAATTTTCGACGTATGGGCGACGCCGCGCGTGCCGGAAGAACTCGCGCAAAACGGGTTTACCGTTACGGAAAGCAAAAACGTGTATTACGGGTTTTGCGGCAAATGTGCTAAAAAAAACAGTAAAAAAGCGGGAAACCGCGTAAAATAAGGAGAAAAAACCATGAAAAAATTTGTATGTAGCATCTGCGGATACGTTCACGAAGGCGATTCCGCTCCCGAAAAATGCCCGCAATGCGGCGCGCCTGCTTCTAAATTTTCCGAACAGAAGGAAGGTTTGAGTTGGGCTGCCGAACACGTTGTCGGCGTTGCGCAAGGCGTAGACGAAGAAATTCTCGAAGGACTCCGTATGAACTTTAACGGCGAATGCACCGAAGTAGGCATGTATCTTGCTATGGCGAGAGTTGCGCACAGAGAAGGTTATCCCGAAATCGGTCTTTACTGGGAAAAAGCCGCTTACGAAGAAGCGGAACACGCCGCTAAATTCGCCGAACTTCTGGGCGAAGTCGTTACCGATTCCACCAAGAAGAATCTCGAACTCAGAGTTGCCGCCGAAAACGGCGCGACGCTCGGCAAGTTCGAACTCGCTAAAAAGGCTAAGGCTCTCAATCTCGACGCTATCCACGACACCGTTCACGAAATGGCGAGAGACGAAGCGCGCCACGGCAAAGCGTTCGAAGGTCTTTTAAAGAGATATTTCAACAAATAATCAACGAAAAAAGAGCAGAAGCGAAAATGGAAAACTATCTTATATGTCATTGCAAAAAAGTGTCTTATGCGGACGTGGAGAGAGCGTTGGCGCAGGAAACCCGTTTCGACGGCGTGGAAAAGGCTTTTGACGAAGTGCAGAAGATTACGCATTGTTCGACGGGCTGCGGCGGCTGCCACGACAAAATAATGGACGCTATTTCGCAGATAATGATGAATAAATAATTATTTACGGGAGATAAATTATGAAATACGTTTGTCCTTGCGGATACGTTTACGACGAAGATTTGGGAGACGAAGAGAACGGGATTGCCCCCGGCACTAAGTGGGAAGATATCCCCGAAGATTGGGTTTGCCCCATTTGCGGACTCGGAAAAGATTCTTTCTCTGCCGAATAAGCGTAATCCGTTCGCGTTATGCGGGGGTTGCCGCGCGTAATCCTTGTCCGTATACGCGGAAAATATAATCTTAAAATAATGCGCGCCGCCGCGGGATTCACCGCGGCGGCGCAGTTTTTTAAATAAAATCCGATAAAATCGGATAAAAACCCATTGAAAAGGTTGAAAATTTGTCGAAAATCAGTCTAAAATCGGTTACGACGTTTTTTATTCTTCGCCTTCGTAAACCACGTTTCCGCCGCGTACGGTAAGCCTTACTCCGAATTCGTCCGACAAAACGCAGAAGTCCGCGGCTTTGCCCGTTTTTATCGAACCCGTTTCGCCGAAAATCCCGAGATGTCTGGCGGGGTTTGCGGTGCAGTAATCGACTGCCTGTAAAAAGGGAACGTCGCATTTCAGCACGAGATTTTTAACGGCGTCGTTCATTTTTAATATGCTGCCCGCAAGCGCGCCGTTCATAAGCCGCGCTTCGCCGTTTTTTACTATTACTTTCTGTCCGCCGAGTTCGCTCTCGCCGTCGTGCAGGTATTTTGCGCGCATAGAATCGGTAACGAGTATAAGTTTGTCTTTGGGTTTGTTTTTGACGAGCAGTTTCACCGCGGGGACGGAAAGATGAACCAGGTCGCAAATCGCTTCCGCGTATAAACCGTCGAGCAGTAACGCCGCGCCTACTACGCCTATTTCACGATGATGAAGTCCGCGTTGCGCGTTATAGGTGTGCGTAACGCAGTCAAGCCCCGCGTTCATAGCGGCAACGACGTCGTTATAGCCCGCGTCGGTATGTCCTGCGCTCGGGTGAACGCCTTTCGATACCATTTCGCGTATAAGTCCGTCCGCACCCGGTTCTTCGGGCGCGACCGTTGCGATTTTAATCAGTCCGCCGCTCTCCTTAAAATATTCGTCGAACGTTTCGGGTGCGGGGTCGGACAGGTAAGTGAGCGGCTGCGCGCCTATATGTTTTTCCGATATGAACGGACCTTCAAGATGAATACCCGCTATTCTTGCGCCGTTTCGGGGTCCGGCGGCGACGTAATCTTTTACCGCGCGGAGCGCGGCTTTAATATTTTCTGCCGACTGGGTCATCGTGGTTGCGAGAAAGGCGGTAGTGCCTTCGCGCGCGAGCGCGTCCGCTATCTTTGAGAGAGAATCGGCGGTGCCGTCCATTGCGTCCGCGCCGTTCGCGCCGTGTACGTGCTGGTCGATAAAACCGGGCAGAACCACGTCCGTTTCACGGCAGGGGAAAGGCTCGGTTATGCCGAGATTTTTCCCTATGGCGGAGATTTTACCGTTTTCGACTGCCACGTCGCATTTTACGAGACCTTCGTTTTCAACGTAAGCGATAACGTTTTTAAATCCTTTCATAATAATTCTCCTTAACAAAATTTTACCATTATCCCGAAAAGTTGTCAAGGTTAAACGGCTCGCCCGATAAAATATATTCAGTAATATGCGTTCCGCTAAAAAATATTCTCGATAGAAACCCGAAAGGTTTTAGGTATCTGTTCGGTCAGTTCTTTTAAGACTTCTATTTTGGAAAGCGCGTCTTCCCATTTTTTGTCGCGCACGAGTTTAACCGATTCCGCAAGCCACAAATCAATTTCTTTGATTTCGTTGTGTGGAATAAATATATGCAGATATTTTTTCTTGTCCACCCAGTTTTTCTGAACGGCGTACACGTCGTCTTCGACGGCGGTTTCGGCGTCCGTTTTTTCGTATAGCACTTCTAAAACGGCGGACAGTTCTTCGAACTGCCTTTTCGTAAAATCCGCTTCGTAAATCGCGCCGCATACGAGAATTGCCGCCACGGCGAGCATAGATATTATCGTCTTTACCATTTTACGCCGTCCCCGAGCGGAAATTGCAGTATTCTGAACTTCTCGTTTTTCTCTTTTAAATACACTCTGCCGTTGCCGTCTACGGTCATCACTTCAACCGATTTTTCGGTCGTTCCGTTGCTTTCTAAAAACTCGTTCAGTCCGGGCTTTTCCGTTTTTATTACGGGCAGGTTGCGTTCTACCGTTTTGCCTTCGTTCACGATAAGCACGGGCAGAGACGAGCCCTTTTCGCTCTCCGAACAACTCTTGAACGCGGACAGTTTACCGTTCGACTCGAATAGGGCGTAATCCACGTCGTCGAGCGAAAAATAGCCCGCCGCGCGCATGGATTCTATTAAATCTTCCACGTCCATATTGTTCTTTTTAAGTTCTTTAAAGTCCACGCCGTCTTTGTTTATGACTATGCTCGGCTTACCCGAGATGATTCTTTTGGCGACGTCGCCCGAACGCTCTAAAAGCGATAACAGTTGATGCAGTATAAACAGCGTGAACACCGCCACGAGCCCGTACACGAGCGGAATCGACACGTCCGCCATAGGCACGCAGGCAAGGTCGGCGACTATAAGCGTTACTATAAACTCGAACGGCTGCATTTCGCCTATCTGCCGTTTTCCCATAAGCCGCATAACGATTACGAGAGCGACGAAAATTATAAATGTTCTGATAAAAATAACGGTCATACCCGTAGTTTGGGAGATTTTAAGAAAAGTATTCGGGAAAATACCCTTTACGCTTGACAATAGCGCGGCAATGTGCTATTCTAACGGCATAGAGTAGCAAAGACGCGTTAAGTGTTGCAAAATGGGATGTCGTTTGCAAACGAAAAGAGTAATCTTGCGGTGTCTTTGCGCGTCCGCTATGATTTGCCGCCGTTTTCTCGGCGTAAAATTTTATCGGTCTCTCTTGTTTATCATAAGGAGACTTTTTTTATGTCCTTTCTTTTTTTAAAGACCGAACCTTTCGATTTCGGCAGTATTTTCGGCAATATTCTGAAAAAGTGGTATTATTACGTTATTCTCGCCGTCTTTCTCGCCGCGCTTATCCTGTTTTTCGTCAAAACGAAACGCCCCGAACGCAACAACCTTTCCAAAACGCAACGGCTCGTGTATACCGCGCTTTTCGCCGCGTTGTCTTTCGTGGCGAACTATTTTACGGTTAAAGTTAGCGACGCGTTGCAAATCTCTTTCGTGGCGACCGTCGGGTTTTTAAGCGGCTATCTTCTGGGCGGGGGATTAGGGTTCGCCGCGTCCTTTACGGGCGACCTTATATGCGGAATAGTCG
>CAMEHL010000064.1 GCA_945917475.1 uncultured Clostridia bacterium
CTTTATATTCTTTTATTAAATCCACCGTCAGGCACGCCGCGGCTTTGCGCAAAAATAACGGCTTTCCCTTTCTTCGGTTATCTTATTATCGGTTATCTTATATTGCGCTTTTTTATCCCTTTTATTCCTTTAATTTTCTTATACGTTTTATCGGCGGAAAAGTCGCGCGGCTTACACTCGCCGCCAAGCGATTCTATTGCGAAACGCAGTTCTTCGTAATCGGCGTAAGATATTTTATCGTTCTCGGCAGCGGCGGTTAAATACGGCAGAGCGCGCTCGTCGCCGTGTCTTGCGAGATAGCCCGCGTAAAGGGGCAGGTTTTCGCCGTGCTTTATAAACTCGGAAAGAAGTACGTTGAACGCGCCGTCGTCTTTGCCCGCGCGCGACAGAATTTCCGCTATCCGCTCTTTCGCGCGGTCGGACGCGCTTTCGTATTGTTCTATAACGGCGGACCTTACTTCGTCCGCGATTTCGCACAGAAACTCGGTGGCAAGTTCGCCCATAGAATCGGGATAATCGCAGAACGCGAATTCCATATACCGTTCTTTGGGTATTTTCCCTTTCATATCGGACAGCATATTCATAAGATAGGCGGTGAATTCTTCCGATTCTTCAGCGTTCAACGCCTTAACCACCGCGCGCTCGCCGTCTTTTGCGGCGATTATCGCTTCGCACAGAAAATCGGAGACGGGCACTTTGCCGTCTATATGCGCCTTTAAGCATTTTATAAGGCTTTCGGCGGGATAGTCGCGGTAAAACGTGTTCGGAGTTTTGCCGCCGAGCGCGGCGAGTTTTTCGTCGCCGAATTTTCCGTATAACACGGGTATGTTGTTTTCTATTTCTTCCGCCTTGATTTTGCCCACGTTTTTATAAACGTAATCCGATATATACTCGTCGAACAGTTTGTCAAGGTCTATTGTCTTTATTTCGGTTTCCACTTTATTCTCCTTTTACGGGTTTAGTAAATCCCGCGACGCGCTTTTGCTTTACGTCGAATATTACACACGCGTCCGCAACGCTTTTCACGCGCTGAAATCCCGCGTTGGCAACGGCAATCGCGGCGAGTTCGTCGGGCTTTAAGTCTGCGTTTAACGCTTCTTCTCTGCGGTTCTTATATAATTCGTTCAGCGCGAACAACGCCTTATCCGTTTCGGTTATCCCCGAAAACACCAGTCCCGACACGCACAACGCGTACGCCGCCGTGAATCTGCGCGAAAACTCGTCTCCGTCGTCGAACGGGGATTTGCGGAGTTTTACCGAGACGTAAAATTTACCCGCGAGAACGCCTACTCTGTCTTTACAGCCCGTGGCAACGAGAAGATATACGGCGAAACTCTTTAACTCTTCACGCACGGAAACGCCGAGCAACAGTTCTTTCAGAAATTTCTGCGCGGCGCGCGGCGCGTCGAACTCGGATATAACGATGAGCGCGGTTTTGGCGGTCGCGTCGTCCTGAGAGAACGCGCACACCCTTGCCGCCGCGACGAGTTGCTTTTTGTTTACGCGCTTTTTACCGTCCAGGGCATAAGCAAAAATCTTTTCGTATTCGAGTTCCGCCTTTACGGGCAGTTGTTTGTCGTATTTGAGCGGCAATAAGGATAACGCCTTTTTCTCGCCCGATATCAGCCGCGCGGCAAATTTGCAATACCATCCGAATATCTCGTCGTCCGGACAGAGTCTGTAACACTCGCCGAGTTGCTCCGCTCCCTTTTCAAAGTCGTAAAGATTTAAAAAATTTATTCCGTAATAAAAGCGGAGCATAGTGTCGTAAGGTCTTTCTTTAAGCGTTTTGTCCAAACACTCGCTCGCGGTAACGTAATCTTTCTGTTCTATCGCGCAGGAGGCGATTTTAAAATCTTCGTCCCTGCCGCCCTTGCGCAACTGCAACGCCATATCGTAAAAAAATCTGCTTTTTTTCAGTTCGCGCTTTTCTTTGCAGATGGTGGACATATTGCAATACGCGGTCAGGTTGTTGCCGAGACGCGCCGCCGAATCTCTGCACGCCTGTTCCGCCTTGTCGTCTTTGCCCATAAAAAAGTAAGCCATTGCGAGTTCGCCGAACGAATCTTCGTCTCTGCACTCTGCAGGCACGGATTCGTAAAGCGCCGCCGCCGCGCCGTAACTGCCCGCGCCGAACGCTCTGTGCGCCCGCCGCTTCGCATCCGAATAATCGGCGCGGTCGAAAGGATACGCCAGATGATAGGACGAAGTTATATCCGTTTCGTTATAAAGGGCTTCTATGATTTCTTCGTCTCCTTCTTTGCCTGATAAACCCTTGTCCGCGTCAGCCTTTAAACTCAGATAATAACCCGCCGTCCAAAGGTCGTCCATACAATAATAATTAGCGGCAAGTTCGCGGTAAGCCTCCGACACCTTGCCCGAAGCGAAGTTCCTGTCAAGGCAATAAAACCAATACTGGTTGGACTGTTCGTAAAGTTCCATTCTCGCGTAAGCGTCCGCAATATTAGCGAGCATTTCCGCGCCCGAACGGTAATCGGCGACGTTAAGCGCGGAAAAAAAAGCGGACAGTTCGCCGACGTAATCTCCGTCCGCGTTGCGCTTGTCCGCGACTCTGCAATACATCTCGGCGGCGTCCGCGCCCCTTTCGAATTTCAATACTTTTTCTTCCATAAGTTATCCGTCGTTATCCGTCCTTTAACGAGTCTGCGAACAGTTCTTCCGCCTGCGATTTGTCGAAAACGTATTCCGCGTTGCAGAATTCGCAGTTTACTTTTATAACGCCTTCTTCCGCGATTATCGCGTCAACTTCCGCTTTGCCGAGCGAACGGAGTATTTCCGCGGTTTTTTCTCTGCTGCACGCGCATTTGTATTGCGGATAGTACCGCGAATAGCCGTCCGTACAGCCGAAATATTCTTTCATTATGCCTTCCGCGCCGAGCGTTTTTATAAGCGCGGAAACGTTGGAAAGTTTTTTTACCGTTTCTTCCGCTTTCGCAAGATTGACTTCTTCTGCGAAAGGCATTGCCTGAACTATTACGCCGCCCGCACCCATGCACGAAAGGTCTTTGTCTATCTTTACCCCCAGAGCGATTGCGGTCGGTATCTGTTCGCTGTAAGCGTAATACGCCGCAAAGTCTTCCGCTATCTCGCCGCTGACGAGTTTCGCCGTTCCCGAATACGGGTCTTTAAGCCCCATGCTCTTTACCACGGTAAGTCTGCCGTTCTTGCCGACTATACCGCCCACGTCGAGTTTTCCGTCCACGCGCACGGGCAAATCCGCCTTGCCGTTCTGCACCGAACCGCGCATAAACAGTTTGCCGTTGCCGCACACGGTTATCTTGCCGCACGCGCCGTCGCCCGCGACGGTTACCGACAGTCTGTCCCCGTCGCTCTTTAATCCCGACGCCATAAACGTCGCCACGGTCATGGTTCGCCCCAGCGCCGCCGCGCAGGTCGCCGACAGCCCGTGTATCTTTATCGCGTCGTTTACCATATCGGTCGTATCCGCTACGGACAGAGACACCTGTCCGTCGTATATCAGAGTTTTAAAAAGTTTGTTCACCTTTTCACCCGCTGCCGGTTTTAATCGCAGCCGCTTTCTTTGTAAATTTCAACGGGGCGCATATACGCGCCCCGCAACGCCCTTAAAATCAGTTATCGTCCTTTAACCGTTTTTTCAGTTCTTTCTTCGCCGCTTCTATCTTCTTTCTGGTCTCTTCTTCTTTCTTTTTCGCTTCGGGCGAAAGTTCCGCTTCTTTGAATTCGGGGTCGTTTATATGTTCTTCTACGTAGCGTTCGTGGTCTTCTATCAAAATGCGCTTGCTCTCGTTGAGTTTCAGTATATCGTCTCTGTTGAACGACTGCGGAAGTTCCGCAATCTGCAACTCGTCGTCCGTAATCGGCTTTATGGGTTTGGAATTGAGCGAAGATCTGGACGTGAGCGCGACCTGTTCGCGGTATTTTTTAAGCGCTTCCGAATTGCTCTCTTTGACTTTTTCGTAAATGCCCCTGTTCTTCTGTGCGCCCGGCACTTTGTCGTTTATAAACCTGTCGTACGCCCATTGGCAGAAGTCCGTCCAGATAAGCAAAAACAGAGCGAACGCGATAAGCAACACTAAAATTATCCCTATCGTCATAAAGAACGAGCCGAACGTAATTAACAAAAAGGGCAGAACACCCAAAAAGATGAAAAAAAGGTTCTGCGGCAACAGCCCTATCGAGAACAGAAACGAGTTCTTTATAAGGTTTTTTAATTTAAGTTCGTACGTTACCGACATCGTAATCATATGCAGCGTCATTATCGAGAACATCGCTATGAAAATATAGGTCAGCACCTTCGAAACATAGAACAACCACCTTTTCTCGGTCGATACGGCGAGATACTGGTCGCACATAGAAAGAGACGCGTTTGCGACATAGAAAACGAGCGAGAATAAAAGCGCGACTGCGGCGAGTTGCTTAAAGTTCTGCTTCACGCCGCGCCAGAAATCGTTGGCGACGAAAATGCCTTCCGTCCACACCATATTTCTGATAACGTACGCCCCGCCGGAAATCCCCACCGCGGCGATAAGCGCGGCAATCGGGAAAAGCAGGTATACCATAAGATTGGCGTTGAAAACTATGTTCTCGGCAAGCCCCGCCATAGAAGCGGGAGCCTGATACCCCACGCCGAAACCCTGCGCGAAAGGATAAATCGTTCCGTTGCCCGCTATAAACATACTTCTCATAAAGAACAGCACGATTACGGGCAGGCAGAACAGCAGCACGAGCAGGTTTATGATTACGAGTTTCCAGAATCTCCCTTTAAAAATATCCCAGAACAGTTCCCATCTGTTGGACGGGAGCGACGCTCTCGCGTATCCTTCGGATTTTTCCGAACCCATAAGGATTCTGTTTATAAGTCCGCCTTTCTTTTTATTCGCCATATTTCTCCCCGGAAAAGGCTCGCCGCCTTTTTTAGTTTTGGTTTTTATCCGTTACGACGCGCGATTATTACACGTATTATAATTGTATACTAAAATCGCGGATTTTACAAACAAATTTCACGCCTATGTCGAAAAAAACTTTACATTTTATCCGTTTCTTGCTAAACTATATAAATAAAGTTTATAATTACTATTTTTTAAAGGGGCGTTTTCGTCCCCAACGGAGAAGGATATGAGAAAGTATAATATCGCGGTAGTAGGCGCAACGGGCATGGTCGGCGGCAAGTTTTTACAGGTTTTATCCGAAAGAAAACTGCCCGCGGAAAATTTTTATCTTTACGCTTCGGCGAAATCCGCCGGCAAAGATATAGAATTTATGGGCAAAACCTATAAAGTTCTCGAACTGAAAGAAGAAAACGTGCTCGATAAAAAAATCGATATCGCCCTGTTTTCGGCAGGCGGAGACGTGAGTAAGCAGTTCGCGCCCGTATTTGCGAAACACGGCGCGCTCGTAATAGACAATTCCAGCGCGTGGAGAAGAGACGAAAACGTGCCGCTCGTAGTTCCCGAGTGTAACCCGCAGGACATCTTAAAGCATAAAAATATTATAGCAAACCCCAACTGCTCCACTATTCAGGCGGTCGTGGCGTTAAAACCGCTTAACGACGCGTTTAAGATTAAACGTATCGTTTACTCTACCTATCAGGCGGTGTCGGGCGCGGGAGTCAGAGGGTTCAACGACCTTAAAGGCGGAATATGCGGCGAAAAACCGCAGAAATTCCCCTATCCCATTTTCGGCAACTGTCTGCCGCATATCGACGTGTTTTTAGACAACGGCTATACCAAAGAAGAAGACAAGATGATTTTCGAAACCAAGAAAATATTAAACGACTGGGATTTGAAAATCACCGCGACCTGCGTCAGAGTTCCCGTGTATTACGGACACAGCGAATCGGTAAACGTGGAATTCGAGAAACCCTGCACGGTAGAACAGGTCAGAGAAATCCTGAGCGCGGCACCCGGCGTAATCGTTCAGGACGACGTTAAAAACAACGTGTATCCCATGGCGATAACCGCGGAAGACAAAGACGAGGTTTTCGTCGGCAGAATAAGAAAAGACGACACGGTTTTTTCGGGCGTGAACCTTTGGGTTGTCGCCGACAACATAAGAAAAGGCGCTGCGACGAACGCGGTTCAGATTGCGGAAAAGGCAATCGAACTCGGCGCGGTGAAAAATCAGTTTAACGCGTAACAAAGCGCGGGGACTTCCCTTTTCTTAAGCACCCTGCGGAATATTTTTCGGAGAGTGCTATGAACAAAACCGTTTTTAAAGGCGTATGCACCGCTGCCGTAACACCGTTTACCGATTACGGCATAGACTTCGACGCGCTGTCGCGCCAGATTGAATTCCAGATTGCGAACGGCGTTTCGGCGATTTGCTATCTCGGTACGACGGGCGAAGCCGCAACCGTTTCGGACGAAGAATACCGCCATATAGCGGAATTCGCACGCGATAAAATTGCCGGCAGAGCCAAACTTATTCTCGGAACGGGTTGCAACTGCACCAAAACCGCCGTCGAAAAAAGCGTTCTCGCGCAAAAATGCGGCGCGGACGGACTTCTGGTAGTTACGCCCTATTACAATAAATGCACGCAAAAAGGGATAATCGGATATTATAAAGACGTGTGCTCTAACGTCGATATTCCCGTTATATGCTATAACGTACCCGCGCGGACGGGGCTTAATATTCTGCCCGAAACAATGGCGGAACTCGCCGAAATAAAAAACGTGGGCGGCATTAAAGAAGCGTGCGGTGATATGTACAGAATATGCGAAACGGCGCGGCTTATCAGCGGAAAAACCGCGCTCTATTCCGGCGACGACAATCTTAATCTCGCTATGCTTGCGGTAGGCGCTTCGGGCGTGATTTCCGTTCTTTCCAACATCTGCCCGAAAGAAGTTTCGCAGGTGGTAAGGTTCTACTTCGAAGGCAAAAACAGAAAAGCGACTCTGCTGCACGAAAAACTTCTGCCGCTCGTAAACCAACTGTTCACCGAAGTCAACCCTATCCCCGTCAAGCGCGCCACGGAACTTTTAGGGCTTGGCAAAGGCTCTGTTCGCGCGCCGCTTACTCCGCTCGAACCAGAACACGAACGTTCGCTCATTGCGGAAATGCGTAAATTCGGATTCAACGTTTAAGGAGACGCGTATATGATTAAAATAATTATATCGGGCGCGGCGGGCAAAATGGGCGTTAAAGTAAGACGCGCCGCCGCTTCTCGCGGAGACGTAAAGCCCGTGTGCGGCGTGGACTTAAAAAGCGATTTAAAAAACCCCGACTTCCCCGTTTATCCATCTTTCGACGATCTGACGAAAGAAGTCGGAGACGCAAGGAAAGCGGCGGACGTAATAATAGATTTTTCCGCGCCGTCCGCGCTCGGCGGAGTTCTCGCCTTTGCGGTAAAACACGGCGTTCCCGTAGTGCTTT
>CAMEHL010000065.1 GCA_945917475.1 uncultured Clostridia bacterium
CAGAACAGGACGGAAGAAGCGGAAGCGAAACTTCTCGCGCTTATCGACAAATACAAAGTGGACGTAATCTCGATAGGCAACGGCACGGCGAGCAAAGAAAGCGAAATTTTCGCCGCGAACCTTATAAAAAAATGCAGTCGCCCCGTGTCCTACGCGGTGGTGAACGAAGCGGGCGCGTCCGTTTACAGCGCGTCCAAACTCGGCGCGGAAGAATTCCCCGACTTCGACGTAACGCAGCGTTCGGCGGTGTCAATCGCGAGAAGGCTGCAAGATCCGCTTGCGGAACTAATAAAGATAGACGTTAAGTCGATAGGCGTGGGGCAATATCAGCACGATATGCCCGAAGCGCGGCTCGAAGAAGTGCTCGGCGGCGTGGTTGAAGACTGCGTCAACTCGGTCGGCGTAGACCTTAACACCGCGTCCGCAAGCCTGTTGTCTTACGTTGCGGGATTAAACGGCGGCATAGCGAAGAATATCGTGGAATACAGAAAGGAAAAGCCCTTCAAGTCGCGCGCGGAACTGCTTAACGTCAAAAAACTCGGCGCGAAAGCGTACGAACAATGCGCGGGATTTCTGCGCATAATAGGCGGCTCGGTGCTCGACAACACCGCCGTTCACCCCGAAGATTACGACGCGGTGGAGATATTGCTGAAAGAGACGGGATACACGCTTTCGGACGTGGAAAAGGGTAATATCGGCGACATTAAAGCGAGAATAGAAAAGTTCGGCTGGGACAAGGTTGCCGCCGACTGTAAAATAGGCGAACCCACTCTCCGCGATATCGTGGACGAACTGTTAAAACCGGGCAGGGACATAAGAGACGCGCTGCCCAAACCCGTGCTGAGAAGCGACCTTATGAGTCTTTCCGACCTTAAAGAAGGTATGGAGATAAACGGCACGGTGAGAAACGTCATTGACTTCGGCGTGTTCGTGGATATAGGCGTGCATCAGGACGGACTCGTGCATATTTCGCAGATTTCCGATAACTATATAAAGCATCCGTCGGACGTGCTTAAAGTGGGCGACGCGGTTAAAGTAAAAGTTCTCGGCGTAGACGAAGTGAAAAAGAAAATTTCGCTCACGCTCAAAACTTCGGAGAAGCCGCACGGAATCGCCGTCGGCGAGCAGAAAACGGACAGAGAAAGAAAAGAAGGTCGCCGCAACGCGGAAAGAAAAAAAGAGAGAAGCGAGCCGCAGAGCAAAGAAGAATTGTTAAAGGCTTTGTACAGAAAATTCGGAAGATAGCGGCGTAATGTTTCCCCGGGTTTTTACGAAAACGCTCAGGCGGGGGAAACGGAGGGATTTTATGATTTCTGAAAAAAGGCTTACGAGCGGCAATCTGTGGAAACAGATTTTGCTTTTCGGTTTACCGCTTATGGCGTCTAACCTGTTGCAGGTTTTGTTCAATATGTCGGATATAGCCGTAGTAGGCAGGTTTTCGCAGGCGGGCTCCAAGGCGATAGGCGCGGTGGGTTCTACCGTAATGCTCGTAAACCTTTATACGGGCATACTTATCGGAATAGGCAGCGGCGTCAACGTTACCGTGGCTAAGTTTTTCGGCGCGGGCGACAGAAAAAATCTCAGAGAATCGGTGCATACCGCGGCGATTCTCTGCCTTTTTATAGGCGTTGCCGTCGGCGCGACGGGCTTTTTTTCCGCGGAAGCGTTTTTAAAACTTCTCGGCACGAAAGACGAACTCATCGACGGCGCGGTGAAATACCTGAAAATATATTCGGTCGGGTTTCCCGCGGCTGCGCTATATAACTTCGGGCACGGTACTTTCAGCGCGATCGGAAACACCAGAAAACCGCTCGCGTTTCTTTTGACGGCAGGCGTAGTCAACGTCGCGCTTAACGTTTTTTTCGTGGTTGCGTTCAAAACCGATGTCGCGGGCGTCGCGCTCGCAAGCGTTATTTCGCAGTATCTCTCCGCGGTTCTCGTCGTCGGCGCGCTTTTTAAAGAAAAGGGCGATTGCAGGCTGTCTTTCAAAGACCTTAAAATTACGGGCGACAAAGCGAAAATACTGTTGAGACTGGGCGTGCCCGCAAGTTTTCAGAATTCCATATTCAATATCGCGAATCTCGTTATTCAGTCGGCGGTGAACACCTTTCCGTCTGTCGTCGTAGAAGGCAATTCCGCCGCCACCAACGCGGACGCGCTCGTATATACGATTATGGACGCTTTCTATATAGCGTGTTCGAGTTTTATCGGTCAGAATTACGGCGCGGGCGTTAAACGCCGAATTATGCGCTCGTATTTAATAAGTCTCGTCTATTCGTTTTCCGTCGGTGCGCTCGCGGGGATTTGTCTCGTTATTTTCGGGCGCGGATTTTTATGCCTTTTTACGGGCGACGCGTCGGTAATAAACGAAGGTATGGCACGGCTTAAAATAATGGGGTTTTCTTATTGCCTTTCCGCGTTTATGGACTCCTCGATTGCGGCTTCTCGCGGGATAGGCAGAACGGTCGTGCCTACCGTTATAGTAATATTGGGGGCGTGCGTGTTCAGAGTATTATGGATACTCACCGTGTTCGCACGGTTTAAGACTATTACTTCTATCTATCTTTTATACAGTTTTTCCTGGACGATAACGTCCGTAGCGGAAATAATATATTTCGTTTTCGCCTATAAAAAGGTCGCAAAAACTCTCGGACGAGCCGCGGACGGCGCGCCGCAGGAAAAACTGGGCGACGTTTCCGCCCGATAGTTACCGTTCGGGAATAAAATTCTCGAAAATGATATTGTCGGCGAACGGCTTAACTTTGTCGTAAATTTCCTGCGAAGTAACCGTCCAGCATATTACCGCTTTGTTTTTCGTTCTGCGTTTTTTCAGCGGCAGACCTTTGTAGTCGTAACTTATAAAATCGGGTTTGATGAGAAAATTCAAAGCCGTGTTTTTTATTATAAACCGCGTGAGCGGTTTTTCGTTTTTCAGTTCTTCTTCGTCGGCGGTAGCGAGTATTCCGCGCAGAAATTCGGGCGCGAGTTTTTTTACGCGCGCGATATACAGGGGATTGAAACTCTGTATCGCGAATACGCCGCCGTATCTTTTAAGCCGCGCCACCGTTTTATCCACCACGCTTTTGTCGGGCTGGTTTTTTATCTCGATAAGAAGCGGAATTTTGTTCTCCGCAACGCTAAGCACTTGGTCGAAAGTAGGTATCCCTTCGTCAGAACCGACGAGTTTCAGCGATTTTAATTCCGCGGCGGTTTTGTCGTAAATATAACCGCTTTCGCCCGTCATGCGATCGAGCGTTTTGTCGTGGAAAGAAAACAGTTCTCCGTCTTTGGACAGATACAGGTCTATCTCTACGGGATAGCCGTTTTCCGCGGCTTTTTTATAGGCGGAAAGCGAATTTTCCGCCACTCCGTCGCCCCACAGTCCGCGATGGGCGATAGGCTCGGTTACCAAAAAACAATTC
Organism: uncultured Clostridia bacterium; assembly: GCA_945917475.1. GTDB lineage: Bacteria > Bacillota > Clostridia > Christensenellales > Borkfalkiaceae > UBA1259. The sequence goes on from CAMEHL010000065.1 coordinate 3,423, forward strand.
TCGTCTATTCTCATAAAAACACCCCGTTTTAATCACTTGCAAAAAATGCGCCGATAATGTATACTTAATAAGAAAATCATTGAAAACCGCTTAACTTTACGGTTTCGTATCTATTCTAACACAAAACGGGAGAATATATGTCGGTTGAGCAGAAAAAAATAAGAAATTTTTGCATAGTGGCGCATATCGACCACGGTAAAAGCACGCTTGCGGACAGGCTTATGGAAATGACGGGGCAGGTTTCGGAACGCGATATGGAAGAACAACTTCTCGATTCTATGGATTTAGAGCGCGAACGCGGCATTACCATAAAACTCACGCCCGTCCGTATGTTCTACAAGGCGAAAGACGGCGAAGAATACGTTTTCAATCTCATAGACACGCCGGGGCACGTAGACTTTTCTTACGAAGTATCGCGTTCTTTAAAAGCGTGCGAAGGCGCGATTTTAATCGTGGACGCCACGCAGGGTGTTCAGGCGCAGACTCTTGCCAACGCATATCTTGCAATCGACAACGACCTTGAAATCATGCCCGTCATAAACAAAATGGATTTAGCGTCCGCAAACCCCGACGCCGCCGCCGAAGAAATAGAAAACATACTCGGTATAGACGCGTCCGACGCGCCGCGAATTTCCGCGAAATCGGGGCTTAACGTAGACGAAGTGTTAGAGCAGATAGTGAAGAAGATTCCCGCGCCGACGGGCGACCCGTCCGCGCCGCTCAAAGCGCTTATTTTCGACAGTTTTTACGATAACTTTAAGGGCGTTATATGTTTCGTGAGAGTGGTTGACGGCTCGATAAAAGTGGGAACGCGCATAAAAACGTTTATGTCGGGCAAAGCGTTCACCGTAACCGAAACGGGCGTGTTTTCGCCCAAAATGCTGCCCACCGACGGACTGTCCGCGGGCGAAGTCGGCTATATCGCCGCGAGCGTTAAAAGCATAGAAGACACCGAAGTGGGCGACACGATAACGGACGCGGACAACCCCGCCGACAAGCCGCTTCCCGGTTATAAAAAAGCGCTACCTATGGTCTTTTCGGGCGTGTTTCCGCTCGACGGCAGTAAGTATAACGACTTAAAAGACGCGCTTTTGAAACTTAAACTGAACGACGCCGCGCTGTCGATAGAACCCGATAATTCCGTCGCGCTCGGATTCGGGTTCAGATGCGGGTTTTTAGGGCTTCTTCATATGGACGTTATTCAAGAAAGGATAGAGCGCGAGTTTAATCTCGAAATAATCACTACCGCGCCGTCCGTTTCATATAAGGTTTACAAGACGGACGGAAGTATGCTCGTCGTGGAAAATCCCACGCACCTGCCGCCCGTTACCGAAATAGCGTATATGGAAGAACCCGTAATCAACGCGCAGATATTCACCCCGCCCGAATTCGTGGGGCCCATAATGGAACTGTGTCAGTATAAGCGCGGCGTGTATAAAGATTTAGTCTATCTCGACAAGAGCCGCGTGTCGCTTAAATACACGCTGCCGCTCAACGAAATAATCTACGACTTTTTCGACCAGTTGAAGTCGCGCACGAAAGGTTACGCGTCGCTCGATTACGAAATAGCGGGTTACGAAAAGAGCGACCTCGTTAAACTCGATATGCTGCTTAACGGCGACGTATGCGACGCGCTTTCGATTATCGTGCATAAGGACAAGGCGTACGAACGCGGCAGACAGATTGCCGAACGGCTTAAAGACGTTATTCCGCGCCAGATGTTCGAAATACCCATACAAGCCGCGGTAGGCGGCAAAATAATCGCGAGAGAAACGGTTAAAGCGTATCGGAAAGACGTTCTCGCAAAGTGTTACGGCGGCGACGTTACGCGAAAGAAGAAACTGCTCGAAAAGCAGAAGGAAGGCAAAAAGAAAATGCGTTCGATAGGTTCGGTGGAAATTCCGTCGGAAGCGTTTATCGAGATATTAAAGACGGATAACGACAAATAAGGACGGGTTATGAGCGGAATTTACGTACACGTTCCCTTTTGCAAAAGTAAATGCACGTACTGCGATTTTGCGTCTTATCCCAAAGAAATCGGCAAGACGGAAAGTTATTTTGCGTGCCTTTACCGCGAGATAAAAGGGCAGGGACTTAAACTTAAAGACAAGACTTTCGACACGGTGTATATCGGCGGCGGAACTCCGTCAATCGTTCCCGCAAACTATATTGCGGGCGCGATAAAACAGATTAAAAACTGTTTTAATCTTGCGGAAAATTCCGAAATCACGATAGAACTCAACCCCGGCACGGTGGACGAAGATAAAATAAAAATTTACAAGGCGGCGGGCGTGAACCGCTTTTCCGTCGGACTGCAAACGGGTTACGACGACCAACTGAAAAGGCTTAACCGTGTGCATACGGCGAAAGACTTTCTGCTTTGCGCGAAAATGCTTAAAGGCGAGAACGTAAGCGCGGATATTCTTATAGGGCTTCACGGGCAGACGAAAGAGCAGGCGAGAAATACCGCCGCGCTCGCGATTGCGGGCGGTGTAAGCCATATATCAGTTTACGCGCTTACGCCCGAAGTCGGCACGCCCGTTTATACCGATTATTTAAACGGCGAACTCTTGTCCGACGACGAAGTCGCCGACATTTACGACGATTTAAGAGAGTTTCTTAAAAACCAAGGGTTTTACCGTTACGAAGTGTCCAACTTCGCGAAAAAGGGTTTCGAGAGCAAGCATAACTTAAACTATTGGCGGCGGGGCGAATATATAGGGCTGGGCGTTTCCGCGTCGTCTTTTATAGGCGGCAGGCGGTTTACCAACACCTTTTCTGTGGACGAGTATATGAACGCCGTCATCTATAACAAATCGCCCGAGATTTCTTCTGACGAGATAACGGGCAAAGACGCGGAATTCGAATATATTATGCTCGCGCTCCGTACTGCCGAGGGGCTTGACGTGAAAAAGTTCAACGCCGCGACGGGCGCCGATTTTTATAACGATTATAAAGCCGCGCTCGCTAAAAAGAGCAGGTTTTTAGATATTGCGGACGACAGGGTTAAAATACGCGACGAATACCTGTACGTTCAGAACGATATAATTCTGGAATTTATGAAATAACCGTCGGCGGCGGATTTTACGGAAAGCAAATTTCGCCGCGCGGTTTTTTTACACGGGATAAAAAGGAAAGATATGAACAAAATCAGAATTTACGGCGAAGCGGTTTATCTTCTCGCCGCGGTGTTGCTCGCTTTGTCCGTCGCACTGGTTGCGGCGGCGGATTTCGGTATATCGATGGTCGTCGCGCCCGCTTACCTGTTGAGTCTCAGATTCGACTTTCTCACTTTCGGGCAAGCCGAATACGTGGTGCAGGGCGTACTGTTCGTCGCCTTTTGCGTCGCTATGAGAAGATTCCGCTTTTCCTATCTTTTCGCCTTTTTATCCTGTCTTTTATACGGACTTATTCTCGATTTGTGGCGGCTTATTCCCGTGTTTAACCCCGCGGTTACGCCGCCGGGGAGTATGCCGCTTTATTTAAGAATAATATTTTTCGTCGCAGGCGAACTGTTGACGACTTTCGCCGTGGCGTTGCATTTCAAAGCGTATATTCCGCCGCAGGTGAACGATTATTTCGTCAAAGGTCTTTCCGCGCGGTACGGCGTTAAACAGTCGGTTTTTAAAAGTTGTTTCGACGCGGGCTGCCTCGTCGTCGGACTGATTCTTTCTTTCTGCTTTTTCGGCACGCTTAAAGGCATCGGTTGGGGAACGCTCGTCATAACCCTTATTAACGGAACGCTTATAGGTTTGTTTTCCCGACTTTTCGACAGGTTTTTTACGCCTGTTCCGCTTTTTCCACGATTAAAAGAATATTTCGACAGATAACCCTTTCGGGGCGGACGGCGCGTTTTTTATTTTGGGGAGCGTTTTCCGTCGTGCGGCAATAAATTGCGGCGGCGGGCGGCGCGCTACAGAATTTCCCGCTTTTTCCGGGCGGCGATGC
>CAMEHL010000066.1 GCA_945917475.1 uncultured Clostridia bacterium
GGGCGAGCGCGTCCGGGTGAACGCCGATTTCGTCTACGTACTCGAAAAAGCGCGCACGTGTTACGGTTTTTCTGACGGAAAGTTCGACCCGACCGTATTCCCGCTCGTAAAACTGTGGGGGTTTTATCCCGATTATCCCGTGGAGGACTTCACCCTGCCCGCCGCCGAGGATATTGCCGCCGCGCGCGCAAAGACGGGGTTTAACCAAATAGTAACCGAAAAAGCCGACGAGAATTACTACGTATATAAAACCCGTTCGGACGTTGCCGCGGATTTAGGCGGAGCGGCGAAAGGTTACGCCGCCGATAAGATAGCGGAAATTCTTTCCGACGCCGGCATAAAAAAAGGATACGTCAGCATAGGCGGCAGCAGCATACGCATTTTGTCCGTAAACGAACTATACGTTCGCCACCCCGAAAAAAGCGGGGAATATCTGTTGAAAATAAACTGTAAAAATCTCGCGGGCGTAAGCGTGTCCACGAGCGGGACTTACGAGCGTTATTACGACGTGGACGGAACGAGATATTCGCATATCATAAACCCGTATACGGGTTTTCCGTCCGATACGGGCGTAATAAGCGTTACGGTAATATGCGGCGACGGTGCGAGCGCGGACTGTCTTACCACCGCTCTGTGCCTATGCTCGCACGACTTCGGCTCTCCCGACGATCCCGAAAAAAGCGAACTCGTTTCTTACGTGAAAAAAGTCGGGCAGAACCCCGACTATGAAAATTGCCTTATCTTCGCCGCCGCCGTTTCGGGTGGAACGAAACATCTCGTTACCAACGCAAGCGAAAACTCGTTTTCTCTCATCGACGCCGACTACCGTATAATTAAAGTATAAAAGCCGTCCGAAAAGCGTTTTAAGTTGCGCGTGCGATTGCGCGTGCGGCACGCCTTAAAGCGTGCCGCACGGTTTTACGTTAGGGACGGAAATCGGTTTATCGTCGGTTTATCGCGAAAAAACCAAAAGCGTGCTGACATCCGCTCAATACTTATTCAGGTTAAGCATCACGTTAAAGAGAAAGTTTTCGGTTTCTTCCGTTATTTCGCGCACGTCGGAAACAATTTTACCGCGGGACAGAACGATTATTCTGTCGGCGACGGATACCGCTTCTTTAACGTCGTGCGTTACGATAACGGCGGTCTTACCCGCGGATTTTACGGTGCGTTTCACTTTTTCGGTAAGATAATATTTCAGCGCAACGTCGAGATTCACGAAAGGCTCGTCCATAAGCACGGTATCGGACGGAAACGCGAACGCGCGTATTATCGCCACCCGTCTCGCCATGCCCGCGGAAAGTTGTTCGGGGTATTTATCCGCCGCACCCGCAAGCCCGAATTGTTCGAGCGCACTTTCCACGTCCGAATTCTCCGCCACAAGGCGCACGTTTTCGCCTACGGTAAGGTTTCTGACGAGCATATCGCGCTGAAATACGAAAGATACGGGTTTGTTCACCCCCGTAACTTCGCCTTCATAGTCGGTAAGACCGCCTATCACGTTAAGCAGTGTGGTTTTACCCGAACCGCTTTCCCCGAGAACGGCGGTAATCCTGCCCGAATCCAGCGAAAGATTAAAATTATCGTACACGGTTTTATCGCCGTATTTTTTTGTTACGTTTTTCAGTTCGATCATCTTGAGCCCGCCTTTTTTGCCAAAGCCGAAAACACGCTTTCGGTAATTACCCCCAAAAGCACGGTAAAAGTTACCAGCGCAAGCATTTCCGCGATTTCAAAATACACCTTTGCGGAATTGAGCAGATAGCCGAGCGAACGCGCCGTCTGCGCAAGCACTTCCGCCGCCACCATAAGTTTAAGGTTAAGCGACAATCCCGCCCCCGCCGCGTAAAGCGCGTTAGGGGTTATCTGCGGCAAGACAACCTTAAAAAACACCCGTTTTTCGGGCACGCAAAACGCCCTGCACATCTTAACCGCGTCTTTATCCACACCCGAAAACGCACCGCATAAATCGGTATATAACGTCGGCAATACGACGAGCATTGTTACGACTACGGGCGCAACGCGTGAATTCGTCCAGAACAAAAGCAAAAGCACCACCGCCACGGTAGGCAACGCGCGCAAAACCCTGATAAACGGCGCGACAAACTTTTTTGCCGTTCCGTTCTTATACGACAAAAACGCCAGCGCGAACGCGATTGTAAAGGACGATAAAAACGCGATAAAAACGCGCGCGAGCGTTCCGCCGAGCGCGGCGTAAAACTCGCCCGAACCCAAAAGCGAAATCGCCTTTGCAAACGTTTTTCCTACGGACGGCAATATATAATCGCTGTCCGCCGCAATCGCCGCCGCAGTCCATAAAAGCAGGATAACAGCCACCGTTACGGCGGGACAGACGAAATTCAGTATTTTATCTTTTCCTTTCGCTTTCATTTTGCAAAAAACTTTCGCTTTCACTTTGCGAAAAATTCGTCGGTAACCGCGTTAGCGGCAGTCTCGCCTATTTCTCTTATCGCGTTTATATAAGCGGTTACGTCGTTTTTCGCGTCGGCTGCGGACTGCCAGTATATTTTGCAGTTGTCTATTACGTCCGCATTAAGATTATCTTCGGTAAGCGACGGCGTAACGCCTTCCGCAAGCGCGCCGGCAACCGCTTCCGCCGCCTGTAAATAGTTCTCATAAAGCCAATGACTGACGTCTTCGAACGCTTTTTCTATTTTGTCGGTGAGATTAGGATTTTTTTCGAGAACGCTCGACTTAACCATCAATACCGCCTGCGGATATGCCTGTTTTTCGGCGTCGTAAGCAGACTGCAAATCTATGCGCACACTATAAGAACTATCCATAGACGTGAGTTTGGTCGCGGCGGGTTCGGGCAGAAGTCCCGTCGTTATTTTGCCCTGCTTTAACATAGGAATCAAATCGGACGCGCTCGCAAAATACCTGAGAGCGACTTTGTCGTTCTCGACGGAATCGCTTACAACGTATTCTATACCCGCTTTTTTCAAAACGTATTTAAACGTAAGGTCGGGAACAAGCCCTTGTCCTATCACTCCCACCACCTTGCCTTTAAGGCTTTCAATCGTGTTTTCGCCTTTACTCATTACGTAAAGGTTGCCGTGCGTAAGCACCGACACCATTTTATACGGATTATCCGCGTCCGCTTTATACAGTTTGCTCGCGGCGTTTACGGGCATTATTATAAAATCGCCCGTGCCTTTCTGCATTATTCCGCCTATCTTGTCCGAAGAAACGACGCTATACGAAAATTCGAATTCTTCGCCGAAGTTCTCGTTCTCTTTGATAAATTTCGCGATAGCGAGCGCGGGCGCGCCGTCGGGCGCGTAAAAAGTGAATTTCCCGCCTTCGTCTTTGCCGCAAGCCGCAAAACCCGATACGGATACGCTTAATACAAGCGCAAGCATAACCGTCAACAATTTTCTCATATTTTTGTCTCCTTTTCTTCCGCCAGATTATCCCAACGGATTTTTTAATCGTAAAAACGCCCCTTGCCTTAACGGCAAAGGGCGTGCGAAAACGACGAAAAGCCGGGATAATCTCCCGCGTCTACGCTATTCACCCCTTTACCGTCAGGCGAACCTTAAAGTTCAGGTATTTTTCTCATTTATTATACGTTTTATTCGGAGATATGTCAACTCTTTTTCAGTCGAAGATATTTCTTTCTCGTCGCTTCGCCGCCGCGAATATGCCGCTCGGCGAGATTCTTGCCGAGCGTTTTCTTCACTATCCCGTACAAATATCTGTCAATCGCATAAAGCCGTTCGGTAACGTCTTTATGTACGGTCGTTTATAAATAGAACGCTCTCGTCAAGTCCTAATTCCCCGAATAATTTAAGGTAAATATCAACGTTTCCGTCTTTATCCACTTCGATTTTCTGCACTATCTTTTTAAGTTGAGAATTCGTCATCTCGGAGACGTCGGCAACGTCTTCTATTTCTTTGAACGTCTTTGTTAAAACGCTTTCAAGTTGGTCACGCTTGGTTATCTGATAGGATACCATTTTCAGCTCGTTTTCGAGTTTCTCTATGCGCTTTCTGCTTCCGCCTATTTTCTCGTTGAGTTCCTCCCTCGTGATGAGGTCGTCGGCGTACATATCCATATATTTCTGCCGTGCGTTTCTCAACTTGTCGAGTTCGGTTCTCAAGTCCTTTTCATAATTTACGCTCTCGTCTTTCGCTTTATAAATCCGCTCGAACTCGCCCACTACGTAGTTTGTTACGTCTTTCTTTCCGGCGAGCAGTCGGGCGAAATAGTCGGTAAGAATTTTAATAAGTTCGCTCTCTTCTACGGTCGTGGCGTTGGGGCAACTTTCCGAACCTTTGGCGTTCCTGCCAGAACACACCCAGCGCACGTAGGTGTTTTTGTATTTTCGCTCCACGCGGCGATACGACCAGCCGCACTCTTTGCACTTAATCAGCGTTGAGAACAGGTATTTATTGCTCTGCCTTTTTTTGTCGAGTTTGAAAGTCTTCCCCCGTGCCGCCATAATTTCCTGCGTTTTGCCGAACGTGTCTTCGTCGATAATTCTCAGTTCGGGGCGCTCGACAAGCACCCACTCGTCTCTGTCCTTTTCCTTGCGCTTGCCCGTAAGAAAATCGGCTACTTCCTGCTTGCCGTTGATTATTTTGCCCGTATAGAGTTCGTTGGTTAAAATACGGCACACGGCAACCGACGACCACTTACAGCCGCGCTTGGTCTTTAAATTGCGCTCGTTCAGCATATTCGCAATCTTCGCCGCGCCGTAACCGTCTTCGGCGTAAAGCCTGAATATTTCTTTTACAGTCTGCGCTTCTTTTTCGTTGATTGACATATCGAAATACTCGCCTATCGTCTTGTCGTAGCCGTAAACGATATTAGGGACTTTCCCCTTTTCGGCGTTTACGCGTTTGCCGAACTTCACGCGTTTAGAAGTGTTCGCGCTCTCTTCCTGCGCCAGCGCGCCGAAAATGGTCAAGACGAACTCGCTGTTGCCCATACTCGTCATATTCGCCGTGAGAAACTGCGTTTCTATGCCGAGAGCCTTTAATTTGCGGATATTCTGCAACAGGTCTACCGTGTTTCTCGCAAAACGCGAAATGTCCTTTACCACCACCGTTTCAAACAACCCTTTCTCCGCGTCGGACATCATCTTTAAAAATTCTTTGCGGTTTTTGATTTTCGTGCCCGAAATCCCTTCGTCGGCGTATAATCTCACAAGGTTGTCCCCCGTGCGTTTCGTATAATCCGCAAAAAACCGTTTCTGCGCATCTAAACTGTTCAGTTGGTCTTCCTTATCCGTAGATACCCTGCAATACGCCGCTATGTTCATCTTTTCTCTCCCGTTACAAATAGAAATTCTAATACGACTTTATTATATCATAGCGTGTTATAATATGCAAGCTTTTATGTATAAATTTTCGGTGTAAAAAATATTGCGCCCCTGCACTTAAGACTTTAAGCGCAGGGGTTGAGGGCTTTTTGCTTATTTACTGCTTTGATTAGACGATACTCTTCGTCCGGCTTTGCTCTTTTTCTCACGCTCTTTGGCAATCTCGCTTGGTCGTTTATATATCGTTGACTCGTAGTCCTTTGCCGTTTTTCCCGAAACAACTTTTACAAATTCGTCTATCGTCAGTTTTTCGATTATTTGTCCTTTTTCGCAAAGTTCTATCCGATAGTCCTGCGGCAGTTCTAAAACGCGCTCTCTGCTTTCGTTTTTCACGTATTCAATCGGAATCGAATAAGTTTTCCCCTTATACTCGCCATCGGGCATCATAAACAGAGTTTTTTCTTCTAAATCCGCTATTACCGCGGCGTTATCCACGGCGATTACTCTATGCGTTACGCTCTCCTTTAACGCGCACTCGCGTATGGCGTTCTCCGCCTTTTTTCTGTTCGCGTCAACGCATATCCGCAAAAGCACGCGCGTAAGTTCTTCGTCCGTTGGATTAGGGTTATGAAACCTGTAATTTAGTTTAGGTTTGTCCATTGCCGCACCTCCGCCCACACAATATTATACGTTTCAAATCTAACGTAAAGCACGCTTTCGCACAATTTTCTCCGCCGTTTTTCTTAAGTTTTTTCTCTCGTATTTTTCCGTTTTGTTTATCTTTTTCGTTTATTATTTTGTCTTCCTCCTTTTTATATAATGTTTTTCGTTTGATATACGCTATTTCAACAGTAAAAGTACCGAAACGACCGACTGCGCCAAAAGCAGTACGGGCGTTGCCCAGAAAAAGAACTTTCTGAACCCGCTTTCAAATGCGATTTCATCCTTTGCCTTTTCGATTTCTTTTTCCGTCTCTCTTACCTTTTGGGTGAGCGATTGCGCTTGCTGATTCATTTTGAATACGGCGTCGTCTGCGGCTTTGTTTACTCGCTCATTCAGCGTCTTTGTAGCCGAATCAGTCGCCTTTTCCGTAGCTGTATTTACTTGGCGCTCTATCCCCGATACCGTTGTCGTTATCTTGTCCAACGTTTGATTCAGGTCTCTCGACAACTTCTCGTTGCTCTCTTTCACGTCTTTCGTGAATTGCTTTAAGTCGTCGTTCAGATTCCTCTCGAGCAGCTCGTTCTGCCATTCTACGTTCTTCACTTGCCGCGTCAGTTCCGCAATTCGCACATTTTGCGTCAAAATCAAGTCGTTGCATTTCTCGTTCGATACCGCTAAGGCTTTCATTAACAATCCTTCCCGTGCATGCGCCGTGAGCTGTTTTACTTCCTCGCACAGTTCTATTGCCGCTGGGTTGTTTGATAAATCCACCGGTTCGTCCTCGATTACGGGCTGAGGACTCACGCCCGTTATTTTGTTTATCAAGTTGTTTTATTACCTCCGTTTTACTATAATTTGCTCCGAGCTTTTCCCCTCGGATAGGTTTTTGTTTTTCGGGATGCAAATAGGAATAATCTTTTCCATCCCTTGTGATTTTTACGCCGTAACATTTTTCAAGATAATCCTTGAAATTGTCAGGCGTGGTTGAATTTTTGGTTGCCTCCGCAATTACTTCTCGTAGTTCTTCTTTCCAACTAATACCGCCTTTGAGCATTATCTTTTTCTCAACTGCCGTTCTACTGTTCTTACCACGCTTTCTAAAATCCGTTTCGGTAAACCCGTATTTCTTCCCTATCCTATTCGCTTCGTCTTTCATCTTCACGTAGTCTTGTTTGCTGAACTGCAATTTCTTACCCGTTATCGGGTCCACCGCATTTACGATAATGTGGCTATGTACCGTTTGAGTGTCCGTGTGGGTAGCGATTACGCACTCGTAGTTTTGAAACAATTTTGCCGTAAGTTCTTCCGCGTAGGCGTGAGCTTTTTCGGGTGAAACGTTATCTTTGCGTGCGCACGATAATTTACAATGATAATATTTCCTTTCGTCAAACTTATCCCCCTT
>CAMEHL010000067.1 GCA_945917475.1 uncultured Clostridia bacterium
TCTCTCATAAAGTATAGAGTGAAAACTTTTTTTGACGTCTGGTGCGTTTTTTCGTCGCTGTGCGGAGCAATCGTGGGTGCCGGTTTTTTATCCGGCGCAGAACCCGTCGTTTTTTTCGGAACGGAAAACTTCGTCACGCCGCTCCTTTTCGCCGCCGCGCTTTTCGCGCTTTCGCTCGGCTTTCTTTTCGCCTATGAAAGGGGATTGAAAAGCGGAAATTCTCTTTCGGCTGCGGATAAGAACGCGCTTAACCGCGCTATAATTCAAAGCGGAAAAGCGGCAGATGCCGGCAAAAACGGGTTTGACCGAGCGGCGAATAAGAGCGGCAGCCTGTTAAAACGCGCGGAGAAAGGCAAGAAAAACGAACGGGAAAAGGGAGACTTTTTTTCCGCGGCGGCGTATATCGCCGACTTTGTATTTTTATCGGGGATGATTGCGGGGCTTGACGCGAGCGCGGAGAATATCAACGGCGCGGCACGGGGATTCCCCGTCGTTTCGCTATTATCTCTTTTATTTGCGTTCTTTTACAGCGCGAAGGGCGGCGGACTTGAAAAAATAAATCTCGTTCTCTCGCCGCTTTCTGTATTTATCGTAAATGCGTTTATCGTATACGCTTTCGTTCGGGCGAACGCGGTCGGGGCTCAGATTACCGCAACGGTCGGCAATCCTGCCGCCGTAAGCGCGGTTTGCGTAAGCCCGTCGGCAGCCGGAAACGGAGCGGCTGTCGTAAACGGAGCGGCAGGCGCAACGCTATCGTCAAGCGCGGTCGTAAACGCAGTGGCTTTTTCCACGGCGGCGAAAGCGGTTCTCTATGTTTTTATGAACGTTTTTGCCGCCGCGCCCGCCGTAAGATACGTTATAAAAGGAAAGTCTAAAAAAACGCTCACGATTGCCGCGGTCGCGTTCGGCGCGTTTTCGTTCGTACAGACGGCGGCGATACTCGCCGTCGTGCGCGCGTACGGCAGCGGTAATTCCGCCGTGCCGATAATAAGCGCGTTTTCGGGGCTGAAAGGTGCGTTTCTCGTTCGGTTTGCCGTGTTTGCGGGGATATTCACGTCTTTTTATTCGTTTTTTTTGCCCGTTTACGACGGCGCGAAGAAAAGAGCGGGCAAAAAGGCGGGATTTTTAGTCGTTGCGGCGGCTTTCGCGCTCTCGCGCGTCGGGTTCGACAGGGTAATAGCGTACCTTTATCCGATCGTAGGGGCGTTCGGCGGCGCGTACTTTATAAAGACGGCGAAATATTCGTTGGTAAAACTCGGTATAAAAAAGCGCGTTAAAACCGATAATATAGACGTAAACTTAAAAAAGGAGTTTAATATGTCTAAAAAGAAAAAGAACAAAGTAAAAAAACTGACCGAAGAAGAATACGGAAAATATATAATGGCGTTAAAAGACGAAGTGCCGCCCAAGGCGGTAAGGGATTTGCAGGAATAAAAAACCGCGCGGACGAAAAACTATCCGCGCGGTTTTTTGTTGCGTTTTTTTTCGGGATATGTTAAAATAAACAAAAGGAAAACGCAGTTATAGGTTTATTTTAAGAAGGTTATATGATAGAAATAAAAGAAGTTTCAAACAGAAAACTACTCAAACTTTTTGCCAAATATCCCGTAATTCTGTACAAGAATTGTCCGTATTACGTTCCGTCGCTCAGGAGCGACGAAATGAACACGTTTAACCCAAAAAAGAATTTCAGCATAAAAAACAATCCCTGCAAAGGATTTTTATGTTATAAAGACGGCAAAGTCGTCGGCAGAATCGCCGCGCTCGTGAGCAGAGAAGAAAACGCCAGTTCAGACGAAAAGTACATAAGGTTTTCGCGTTTCGAGTGTGTGGACGACGAAGAAGTGTTCCGCGCCTTGCTCGGCGCGGTGGAAAAGTTCGGGCGGGAGAACGGCGCGGACTTTATTCACGGACCCTGGGGCTTTAACGATACGGACAGAGAAGGAATGCTTACGTACGGCTTTAACGAGAGAAGCACTTACGCCACAAACTACTATTATCCGTATTTTCATAAATATATGGAAAAACTCGGTTTTTCCGACGAGAGCAAGTGGGAAGAAAGGCGTTTTTCCATACCCGACAAGCCTTACGAGCGGATAACCGAATTTGCCGAACGGCTTAAAAAGAAGTATAACGTTAAAGACGTCTCCGACGAAATGAGCGTAAAAGAGATTATAAAAGCGTACGGGGACAAGTGGTTCGACACGCTTAACGACGCGTACGGCAAACTCGACGGATACATACCCATAGAAGGCAAGGCGAAACTCAACGTGTTAAAGCAGTTCGCCACGATAATAAACCCGCGCTATTTCAGCGTGGTAGTCGACGAGAACGACGAAGTGGCGGCGTTCGGCGTGGTGTTGCCGTCTATATGCAAATCGCTGATAAAGCACAGGGGCAAACTGTTTCCGACGGGCTTTATAAGCGTTTTAAGGAGCATAAAAAAGCCCAGAGAACTCGAAATGGCTTTAATAGGCATAAAAGAAAAGTATAAAAATTCGGGCATAAACGCAATCGTCATATCCAAGATAATGAAGAACGTGATTAAAGACAAGATTGAAAACATAGAGAGCAATCCTATGCTCGAAACCAACTATTCCATACTCCAACAATGGAAGTTTGCCGATTACGAAGTGATAAAAAGACGGCAGACTTATAAAAAACCGATAGGCAGTCTTTTGTAAAAGGAAATAACTCCTATTGAAAAGGACGTATCTCCTATGGGCGGCGGCGATTTTATCGCCGCCGCACCTTTTTCGCTTTGCAAAAAAGGTGTTTAAATAAAAAAAGACACACTTTCCGCAAGGCGTTTTTCATATAGTAAAAAAGCAAAATTAAGAGTAACTCGAACGTTTTTAAACTACAAAAAAAAAGGGATTTTTTGATTTTTCGTTGACAAAACCGAATAAACTTGTATAATGATTATAACAATATTTAAAGAAAAGCCTAGGCTTTTCTCTTTCGGCACACCGAAAGGGAAACCAAATTTATCGGCTTTTCTAAAAAAGGAGAGATATGAAAAAAACAAAGGTGTTGCTTGCGCTTGCGTCGCTATTGTGTTTCGTTCTTCTCTTAGGGGCGTGCGGCTCAAAAGGAAAAGAATTGAAGTTTACCGACGTGGTTGCGGGCGGTGTCGAAGAAAACCAAGCGTTTACTTCGATGAAAGAAATCTCGGCGTTGAGCGGATTTGACGGTCACGTCGACTTTAACGGTAAATATGCTACTACGCAAGAAAGCAAAAAGGTTAAAGTCAAAATACCCGTGCTCGACTCAGAAACGGGAAAGTATACTTTAAGCGGTGTAGAAGAAACTGAAGTCAGCGTTTACGTTTCTGCTCTTTACGACGTGTCTACGGGCACCAAGTTGAAAGAGACGGAAGGTTCTTACGCGTATTCGATTGCCGCGGACGGCAAATCTTATACCGAAACGAAAATTTCGTACTATGTAAACGTTGATACGTTACTTAACGTGGAAATACTTTTTAACGTAAAGACGGTAGAAACGACCGTTTATTATGCGGACGGCGGAAACGAATCGGATTCGGAACTTTCTGCCGATCTTTTCTATCTTGACGGCACTGAATTTTTGACTCTCAATCAGATGGACGAAGTTGTGATTGACGACGAATCGGATTTGTTCTTAGGTATAAACGGCACTTATTATTACGAAAAGGACGGCAAGTTGGCAGAAGGCTTTACGGAAGACCCCGTTTTCGGCAATAAAAAGAACGTAGCGAAAAACTGTGTGAGACTGGGCGATAAATTCTACGTAACGAGCGATTCTTATAATTTTGCGGGAGTGGTGTGCTATAATTCCGCGCTCGAAGAAATCGCCCGTTTTGAAGCGGAAAGTTATAAAAAACTCGTCGCTACCATAATTCTTCCCGACGGAAACGTTCTCGTTCAGACCAAAACCGCCGTTCCGCAGGACGGCTCCGAATATTCTTATTTTTACGACGAAACCAAATATCTCGTTGAAACGGTGATTTTAGACACCGACAAGAATAAGACGAAAAAAACAGATTGCGCATATCTTTTAGAAGACGATATGAGCGCAACCGCGGGCTTATGGATTAACGGCGAAAAAACCGAAATAGAAATGGCGGCGGACGGCGTAAACTGCTTCGCTTTCGGTCGCGAAATCAAAGAGATAATGGACGAAGACAGCGAAACCGCTCTTAAACCCGTAGTTATAGGCGACGACGGCAAAATCAAAGGGCATCTTGCCGACCTTGTCGAAAATCAGACTGGCTTTATAGAGCCGATAAGCGACGGTAAATATAAGGTAGGCGACGTTATGGGCAAAAAATACCTTATCAACGAAAAGGGAGAAGTCGTTAAAGAATTAGTCGATTATTACAACGTTTCCGTTTCGAGCGGCGACTTTAGACACTTTAACGAGTATTATTACAGACTTATAGACGGCGAAAAAGATACTCTCTATTCGATAACGGGCGAAAAATTCGTTCTTAAAGGCGACGACGTTTCTTACACGATATTGGACGAATCCTCTTATTCTCTGCTCGTTAAAGACGATAAAGATAAATATTTCTTTATATACGGCACGGAATTTAACGTTAAAGAGTTGACCGCGGCGGCGGACGAAACGATAACCGGCGCAAACATAAGATATGGCAGTCTGATTGTCGTGAAATATACCAAAACGGTAGGCGATAATACTTACAAAGGAACGCGTTTTTATAACGAATACGGCGAAAAACTCGGCGAATTTATCGATACCGACGAGTATTCTGTAGTCGTGGAGGACTATTCGGTAGACGGAGATTACGGTACTATTGAAGTCAGATACGATTATAAAGACGCGTCCGCAGACGACGTATATAAATATTACGTTTTGTCCAAATAAGGGCGTAAAAGGAGAGATAATTATGAAGAATAAAAAATTGATTACTTCCGTCGCCGCCGCGGCTCTCGGTGCGGTAATGTGCTTTTCCGCATGCGGTGCGGGTAGTATTAAAATCAGCGACGCCAAGTTCGCCGACGTTTACGGCGGCTCTTACGAAGCGGGAGCAGTAGTAAAATCCATAGACGTAACGACGGAATTAGACGGTTATTCCGTTTCGAATTCGCTTCTTACGAGCAACACGGTTTACGCGTCTAAAACGGAAGAAAGCGGAGCGAAATCCTATAAAATCATCAACGTTAAAACGCAGAACGTAAAGACGTTCGTTTCCAACGATCAGGTAAAATACGGCGTGGTTGCAAAAGATCAGGCGGCTTTCTTTACCAACGATAGCGGTTACGAGTGTTATTCCGTGTACAAAACAAATGCGGACGGCTTTATTACGGGCGTTACCATTTACGACGGTGCGGACGATTCCGAAATTTTTACGTTAAACGTAAAAGCGGAAGACGAATACGTTTCTTATTACGACGTTTGCAACAACGAGATAAATAGACTCTATTATAAGGGCGTTTACGAGATTGACGGAACGATATACTATGCAAAAAACAACGAAGTGAGAAAGGCCTATACCCGGGGCAGCGACTTGGACGATAAATTCAATCTTTTCTGCAACGTATGCGAAAAATATTACGAAGGGTATTATTATGACGTTGGTACTGAATATATAAGCGTTTATAAACCGGATCTTACGCTCGTTTGTACGTATAAAGTTCCCGACGGTTCGAGTCTCAATCAGTTCGTCGTGCTAAGCGGCGGCGATTTGCTTATTCAGTATGTGGCGCAGGTTCCCGACGATTCGAAAGAATATACCGTACAGTTATCTGGTCAGAAATACGCCGTAGTTACCGTTAAATACTCTATTTCCGACGGCAAAACGACCGTTCTCGATTTGCCGTATATTATAATCCAATGGAATTCAAGGTCGGATAAGAGTCGGGCGGAAGTTTTTGAATCGTTTAACGAAAGTGTTAAGGGGATTATCTGTCTTGCTGAAATTAAGGACCACCAGGTTTCTTTCCGCGAAAAAGACGTAAAATTCGTCGCCGTGAACGAGAAGAACGAGTTTTCGTTTATTCCTCAGGCGGTTGCGGGGCAGACGGAACTTGCCCAACTCGTTGCGGATAATCTCTATAAAGTAAGCACTTACGACGGAGACGCTTTCTATGTGGACGGAACGGGCAAAACCGTAAACACCGCCGTTTATAATAAAGACGTATTGAACGAAAAAGTGTGCGAAAATTGCTATTATAATAACAACGATAACACCGTTTACAACGTTATAACTCAGGAAAAATATAAACTCGACGAAGACGCCAACGAAACGATTTATAAAAAATTCAACCGTTCGTTTATAACGAGAAAGACGGTTGAAAACGAAGAGACGGGGTTAACCGCCGAAGAATATTATCTGTTTGCCGACGGAAGTATGAACGGCAAACTCGTCGGTAAAAAAGTCGTTAGCGGCGCGCTCGACGAGAACGATACTTCCGAAATAATAAGTTACTTTAATCCGTATGTAAACTATTACATTACTTCGGTTAACGGCAAGTACTTCAGACTGTATAACGAACTCGGCGAAAAGTTGATTGATTTGAACGATACCGACGCCGTATCTTATACTCTCGTTTCGGATATTTATTACGATACGATTGTTTTCAGGTTTGAAAAATACGACAGCGCGACCGATACGACTTCTTATCTGAGTTATATCGTTAAATAACCATATAAACGGTAAAAGACAAACCGAAAGGGCGTAAGCCGTAAAATCGGAAAGAAAAAACCGACGGAATTCCGTCGGTTTTTTCGCTGTCGGAAAAACGCGTCGCGCAGTCGGGCGGGAATATGCGTCAAAGCAAGGCGACAATGATAAATAAGCGGATAAATTCGCTTAAAATCGTTGAAAATATAAAGAATTTGTGCTATACTGTATAATGTCGTATTGTAATGCGGCGCGAAATTTTATTATCAACCGGTGTTTTATGAAAAGAACAGAATTAAAAAAGATATTTTCGGACGCGGCGGCGTTAAACGGCGAGGCCGTTACCGTATGCGGCTGGGCTAAAACGGTCAGAGACAGCAAATCTTTCGGGTTTATAGAACTCAACGACGGTTCGTACTTTAAAAACTGTCAGATAGTGTTCGTGAGAGACGAATTGGATAATTACGACGAAATAGCGGGGCAGAACGTGGGCGCGTGCCTTAAAGTTACGGGCAAAGTGATTTTAACGCCGGAACGTAATCAGCCTTTTGAAATACGCGCCGAAAACGTTACGGTGTTAGGTTCGTCCACGCCCGATTATCCCTTGCAGAAAAAGAGACACTCGTTCGAGTTTTTGCGTACTATTCCGCAT
>CAMEHL010000068.1 GCA_945917475.1 uncultured Clostridia bacterium
CAGCTTTTTGTTCTGAACACACAGAAGATTTCTCAAGCGAAGAAATTTCCACAGATGACAATATTGAAGCAGAAAGCTGATGCGTAAAATCGATTTACGTTACCATCGCTCCGCCAAAGCGGCTGAAAATGATTTTTCAGCCGCTTTTTTGCAGCAAAAAAATAACGGCTATCCTTCGGAAGACGGTTAAAAAGTAAATCGGAGAGATTACTGCGAAAAAAAGTATTCCGTTTTGCAAATTGCGGAAAAATGCGTTATGCAACGTTCTTTCGTTTTTTTTAACGTAGTAAAAAGGACGGGATAAACCCCGTTTGCCGCCGCGCGTTTTACGTTATTGCGTTGACTTGAAAACGTGTTTGTGATATAATTTTTTAAAGTAAAAGTCTTTTCAAAGAGTTTTACGCCCGTTCTCGGGCAAACGCGATTTTCACGGGTGGTTTTTTATGAAAAAGTTTACTGCCGTTATTCTCGCTTGTATATGTGCCGTGTGTTCGTTGGCATTTTCGGCGTGCGACTTCGGGTTGGGCGGAACGGATAATTCGGGTTCTGGCACGGGGAGCGAACAGGTCTCTGAACTCGCCGCGGGGAAATATAAGGTTACTCTCGTGCTTAATAACGGCGAGCAAAATAAGACCGTGTACGCCGAAAAGAATAAGCCCGTGTCCACGCCGGACGACCCCGTTAAACCCAATTACCTTTTCGTCGGCTGGTACGGGGACGCGTCTTTTACCGAAAAATACGACTTTGCGCTGCCCGTAACGGAAGACCTGAGTTTGTACGCAAAATACGAACTCGACGCGGTTTCGCTCACGAACGCCGTATCGCAGAACGCTATTAAAGGCGTGGTGAAAATCTATAACAAGAGTTATAATACGAATATTATCGGCGTGGAAACATCTTACTCCGTGTCGCAGGGGTCGGGATTCTGTTTCCATGTTCAGGACGGAACGTATTATATTCTCACAAACTGCCACGTCGCGAGAAAGGCGGACGGGTTTACTTATCAGACGATTACGATAGAAGATTATCAGGGCAATGAATATACGGGGAAAATTTATAACAATTCCGCAAAAAAAGGCGACGCGGTTTCCGCCGATTACGACCTGGCGTGCGTATATTTTAAGCCGAGTTCAGATATCAACGTGATAAAGATGGAAATGATAAGCGTAAACCCCGTGAAAGACGAAGACGTTATCGCGCTCGGCGCGCCCGAGTCGCAGTCTAACGCCGTTACTTACGGCAAAATATCGGGGTACGGCAAGGTTGCGCTGTCGGATGCGACCGCCGCTATGAGCAACGTTCGGTTTGACATTATTACCCATACGGCGTACATTAACCACGGTTCGAGCGGCGGGCCGCTTTTAAACAGCGAACTTAAAGTGGTTGGCGTGAATTTTGCGGGCAGTGAAACCGCCGAGAAAGGTTGCGCCGTCCCTGCGGAGAAAGTCGCGGAATTTTTAAGCGCGTACGTTTATACGTCTTAACCTTAAAGAACGCGTTTATACGGTTTGAAAACACGATTTTGACTTGTTGGGCAAAAAAGCAAAAACGTTCGTTTTTTGCCGTAATAACCCCTTCAATACGTTGACAATTGCCGTAGCGCATATTATAATAAAACCCGTAAAAGAAAAAAACGGACGAGAAAAAAACAATGCGGGCGGCAGACGCAACGTCTGCCGCTCTTTCGGGAGCGTAAATGTTAGAAACCGTATACGGACTGTTAATTCCTTTTTTAGGCACGGCGCTCGGCGCGTCGTGCGTGCTGTTTATGAAAAATCTGCCGGGCGAAAAAGTGCATCGCGCGCTCGCGGGGTTTGCCGCCGGCGTTATGGTCGCCGCGTCTATATGGAGTCTTATGATTCCGTCTATGGAACAAGCCGAAGCGGAGGGAATGGGCAAGTGGTCTTTTCTGCCCGTCGCGATAGGGTTCTGGATAGGTATTCTGTTTTTGCTGCTGCTCGATAAAATCACGCCGCACCTGCACCCGCGCAGCGATATGGCGGAAGGACCGAGAAGCAAACTTCATAAAACCACGATGATGGTTTTAGCGGTAACTCTCCACAATATTCCCGAAGGCATGGCTCTCGGCGTGGTGTACGCGGGATATCTCGCAGGGAACACCGGTCTCAGCGCGATGGGCGTGCTGGCTCTGTCTATCGGAATAGCCATACAAAATTTCCCGGAAGGCGCAATCGTGTCTATACCCATGCGCGCGGAAGGCGTTAAAAAAGGCAAGGCGTTTTTCTTCGGCATGCTGTCGGGTATCGTGGAGCCTATTGGCGCGGTTTTAACTATTCTGGCGGCGAGCGTTGTTATGCCCGCTTTATCGTATTTTTTGAGTTTCGCCGCGGGCGCGATGATTTACGTGGTAATAGAAGAACTGATACCCGAAGCGACGCAGGGCGACCACTCCAATGCAGGCACGTTGTTTTTCGCGCTCGGTTTCAGCGTGATGATGATACTCGACGTCGCTTTGGGATAATTCAAAAACGCGTCTTTATGAAGAAAATAAACAGAATTTTGCGGAATTTTGGGTTTTTCGTTTTCAAATCGTTTGACTAACTTGACGATTGCGGTTATAATGTTATTTGTGGAAGTTCGGGAATTTATGGGATAATTGTTCCCGCTTTACTCAAAATAAGTTAAAAATAATTTTGGAGGACATATAAATGTCAAAAGTTACAAAGGTTGCAATTAACGGTTTCGGCAGAATCGGCCGTCTTGCTTTCCGTCAGATGTTCGGCGCGGAAGGCTACGAAGTAGTCGCCATCAACGACCTGACCAGCCCCAAAATGCTCGCTCATCTTTTAAAGTACGACACGATGCAGGGCAACTATGCGAGAAGCCACGAAATCACTTATAAGGATTCCGTTTTAGGCGAAGACGGAAAGACCGTAGTCGTTCCCGGCTCCATCACCGTAGACGGCAAGGAAATCACCATTTACGCTTGCCCCAAAGCGCAGGATTTACCTTGGGGCGAACTTAATGTAGACGTCGTTCTGGAATGTACCGGTTTTTATACTTCCAAAGCGAAAGCGCAGGCTCATATCGACGCCGGCGCCAAGAACGTCGTTATTTCCGCTCCCGCGGGCAACGACCTTCCCACTATCGTTTACAACGTAAACCACAAGACGCTTACCAAAGACGACCACATCATCTCCGCTGCGTCCTGCACCACCAACTGCCTCGCTCCTATGGCGAAAGCGCTTAACGATTACGCGCCCATTCAGTCGGGTATCATGACCACCGTTCACGCTTACACGGGCGACCAGATGATTCTCGACGGACCGCAGAGAAAGGGCGATCTCCGTCGTTCGAGAGCGGGCGCGATGAACATCGTTCCCAACTCCACGGGTGCGGCGAAAGCAATCGGTCTCGTTATCCCCGAACTCAACGGCAAACTTATCGGTTCGGCGCAGCGCGTTCCCACCGCTACCGGTTCTACGACTATTCTCGTCGCGGTGGTTAAGGGTAAAGACGTCACCAAAGAAGGCATCAACGCCGCTATGAAAGCGCAGGTTACCGAATCTTTCGGTTATAACGAAGACGAAATCGTTTCTTCCGACGTTATCGGTATGAAATACGGCTCGCTGTTCGACGCTACTCAGACCATGGTTTCCAAAATCGACGACGACACCTATCAGGTTCAGGTCGTTTCCTGGTATGACAACGAAAACTCTTATACCAGCCAGATGGTAAGAACCATCAAATACTTCTCCGAAATCAAATAATAGGTAATTCGGAAAATATAGGAAAATATCAGCCCCGCGGCGCGATTGCGCCGCGGGGTTCTTTTGCCGTTAGGATTTGCATATTATCGGAGTAATGAATCAAACTTATTCTATGAAAAAGAAGAAAAACGGGTTTTTCAGGTGCTTTACAGATAACCGCGTAACCACCGTTGCGGCGGCGTGGGTATATTACTTTCTGACCGCGCTTCTGCCTATCGTGTTTTTAACTGTTACCGCGTTCGGCGCGGGCGGTCTCGACCTGACCGACCTTATCGTGGCGAAACTGCCGGAAGAATTCCGACAGGCGGGCGAGATAATAGTGGATACCGCCAAGCGGGCGTCGAACGGGATAACCGTGTTTTTTATAATTACCGTAGTGTTCTCGGGCTCTGCGCTTTTTAATCAGATGATAAAGGACGGCGAGTTTTTTTACGGTGTAAAGCGAGATAAACGCGGCGGTTTAATCAGGCGGCTTTTCGCGCTTGTCGCGCTGGGGACTGTGTTCGTGATTTTTCTCGCGGCGGCGTTCGTGATAGCGTTCGGCGATAAACTGCTGTCTCTTGCGGGGCTTAACGCGGACGAAAACATTTTTCTTAAAATAATGAGTTTTACTTTTCTTATATTGCTTATATATGTTATAATAATAGCGCTTAACAAGATAATAAGCCCCGTGAAACTGAAATTTTATCAGTTGACGGCGGGCGGGTTCGTCGCGCTGTGCATTATAGTGCTTGGCTCGCTCGCGTTTATGCTGTATCTGAGATTTTTCGCCAATTACAATAAGTTTTACGGCAGTCTTGCGGCGATTATCGTCTTTCTTTTATGGGCGTATATTGTGATGACGGGACTTGCGACGGGTATGGTTACCTGCAATTATCTTTATAAGAACGATAAAAAATTTGCGGAGAGTAAAAATGCTTGAAATAAAAGGTTTTTCTAAAAATTACGGCAACTTCAAAGCCGTAGACGACCTTAATCTTACCGTGAACAACGGCGAGATTTACGGGTTTATAGGGCATAACGGCGCGGGCAAATCCACGACGATAAAGGCGGTTGTCGGCGCGATGGATTTCAGCGAAGGCGAAATTCTTATCGACGGGGCGTCGGTTAAAAACGACCCGCTCTATACAAAAAGAATTACCGCGTACGTTCCCGATAATCCGGATATTTACGACCACCTGTCGGGCATTCAGTACCTTAATTTTATCTGCGACATATTCCGCGTGAGCAAGGCGGACAGAAACGAGAGAATAGCAAAATACGCCGATGTGTTTGAAATCCGTTCTAATCTCGGCGACCTTATTTCGTCTTATTCGCACGGTATGAAACAAAAACTCGTGCTTATATCCGCGCTCGTACATAACCCCAAGTTTATGGTGCTTGACGAACCGTTCGTGGGGTTAGACCCCGTCGCTTCGCATAAACTCAAAGAAATAATGCGTGAAAAATGCAACGAGGGCGGCGCGATTTTCTTTTCTACACACGTTCTCGAAGTCGCCGAAAAACTGTGCGACAGAATAGGCATAATAAAGCGCGGCAGACTGGTTAAAGAAGGCACCGTGCAGGAGATTGTGGGCGACAAGAGTCTCGAAACGCTGTTTTTGGAGATAGAAGAAAATGCGTGATTTGATTTCGCTCTTTAAAATTCAGTTTCTGTCCGCAAACGGGCTTAACGGTTCGGGGCGGAAGAAAAAGGCGGCGAATTCCGTCGGAACGGTGCTTTTCACCGTGCTTCTGATGGCGGCGGCTTTCGTGTGGTTCGGATACATTTATTCTGACATATTCGCGGTTTCGCTTGCGGCTTCGGGCGAGATTTATAAACTCGTCCCCGTAATGCTCGCGATATCCGTTTTCGTGAACTTTTTCTTTTCCTTTTATTCTTCCGCGAGCGCGCTGTTCGGCTTCAAAGATTACGAACTGCTCTCGTCTATGCCCGTAAAAACGCGGGACGTGGTGCTTGCCAAGTTTATGAATATGTACGTCGCGGATTTGTTCTTTTCCGTCTGCATAATGGTTCCGTCGTTTATCGTGAACGCACAGCAGGGCGGCGCGGCGGATGCGGCGTTTATAGCGACTTACGCGCTCGTGATTCTGTTTTCGCCCTTGTTCGCTATGGCGGCGTCGGTAATAGTGGGCGTGGCGATTTCTTCGTTCGCGTCGTTGTTCCGCCGCAGAAATCTCGTGAACACCGTGCTTATGCTCGTATTTATGGCGGCGTTTTTAGCGTTTTCTTTCTCGGTCGGGTTCAACTCTGCGGAAGGAGACACGTCCGGCTATACGGGCGCGATAGAAATAATCTACTTTTTTACGCCCTGGCTTATAAAAGCGCAGTCGGAATTCGTTTTCGCGGTTTATTTTATTCTCGTAAACGTAGCCTGCTTTGCCGCCGTGGCGGTTGCGGTGATTTTATTATACGGCAAACTCAACTCGCTTTTAACCGCGAGAAGAAAGGTAAAAAACTTTACTCTCAAAGAGTCTTCGGGAAAAAGCGCGTTTTCCGCGCTGTTCGGCAAAGAGTTAAGACGCGTTTTCTCTTGCCCGACTTATGCGATTAACTGCATAACGGGCGCAATTATGAGCGTAATTTTAGCGGTCATTCTCGTCGTGGTGAGTTTTGCCGTGGGTTTCCCCGACGGGGTGGGCGACGTGCTTGTTGCGTTTTTTCCCGCGGTGTTCTCGTTCACGTTTATGCTCGCGCCCACTACCGTTTGCGCCGTCTCTCTCGAAGGTCAGGCGTTCTGGGTGGTTAAAACCGCGCCCGTGGCAATGCGCGCGCTCTTTCACGCCACACTGTTAGTCCCCGCCGTGCTTTACGTTCCGTGCGCGCTCGTTGTGTCGGTAGCCGCCGCGCTCGTCTTAAAAATTTCCGCCGTAACCGCCCTGCTCGCCGTTTTGTCGGCGGTTCTGCTCGCGTTGCTCGGCGGAAGTTTCGGTCTGCTTATGAACGCTATCTTCCCGCGGTTCAAGTGGGAAAACGAAAATATGCTCGTAAAACAAAGCCTGCCTGTGTTTTTAACTATGATTCTGGCGTTTGTTCTTGCGGGACTTTTCGGCGTTGCCGCTTTGTTTGTCGATCTTCCCGCCGTATGGCTGTTGTTTATCGCGGACGCGTTGCTTTTCGCGGCGAATATCGCCGTATACGTTCTGCTGATGAAAAAGGGCGAGAAATTCATACTTAAAAAACTGTGATTGCGGTTAGCGCGTATCCGACTTATATATTGATGTATATAATATAACTATATTTTTATTATAATAATAAAAAGGGTTATCCCCCGCAGAGCCGCGGCTCTGCGGGGGAT
>CAMEHL010000069.1 GCA_945917475.1 uncultured Clostridia bacterium
GGATTTGACGGAACGGAAATTATAGTTTATCCCGTTCTCGAAAGTCTCTGGATAGGACCTTTCTGAACGGTGCGCTCCGCTGATTGAAATTTTAAGTTGACGGAAATTATATTGCGGTTTAAAAGCCGCTTATACGCCGCCGCCCGTTTCGGGCGGCGGCTTTTCGTTCGGTTTATCGTTTTACCCTTATATAGGAATACGTGATTTGCGCGATTGCGCGTTTTTAGCCGCGTGCAGCGAGAAAACGACCGCTCGGCGGAAGCGTTTACGAAAGTTTGCTTAAAACGTTGCTTATCGGGCAAAAATATAGTAAAATAATAAAAGTGATTGCAAGGATTATTATATGAAAGATTATTACGGCAAAGAATGCGGAACGCTTAAAGACAAAAAACTCTGGCTGTTCGATATGGACGGAACGGTCTATCTCGGCGATAAAATCTTCGACGGAGCGGTAAGACTTTTAGAAAAAATAACCGAAAACGGCGGAAAATACGTTTTTATTACTAACAATTCTTCTAAGGGCGTGAAAGATTACGTAAAAAAAGTCAACGCTATGGGAATTAAAGCGGATAAAACCAACTTTTACACTTCGGTAGACGCCGCCGCCGTGCTTTTAAAAGAACGGTTTGCAGACAGGCTTATTTACGCGCAGGGTACGCGTTCTTTTATAAAAAATCTCAAAGATTACGGGCTGAACGTTACCGCCGTTTACGACGAAAACGCCGAGTGCGTTATCGTGGCGTTCGACACCGAACTCACTCTCAAAAAACTTTCCGCGACGTGCAGAATGCTATTAAAAGATATTCCCTATTACGCCACTAATCCGGACTGGGTGTGCCCCACCGAATTCGGCTACGTGCCCGACTGCGGTTCTATGTGTTTCGGCATAGAAAAAGCCACGGGCAAGTCGCCCGTGTTTATAGGCAAACCCAACCCCGTTATGATAGAAGAAGTTATTAAAAAATTCGGCGCGGAAAAAAAAGACGCCGTGGTCGTTGGCGACAGAATTTACACGGACATAGCGTCGGGCGTGAATGCGGGCGTGGACACGGTGCTGGTTTTAAGCGGAGAAACGACCGCCAAAGCGTGCGACGAGAGCGATATTAAACCCTCTTTCGTGTTGAGCGGGGTGTGGGAACTCGCCGACCTGTTTGAAAAATAACGGCGATTACCGAGCATATATGCGCATATAAGGCGCGGGCGCGCGGTTTATAGCGGTTTTTCTCACGGCTGCGCATATATAAAGGTTAATGACGTATGCGCATATAACGCATACGGTCAAAAACCCAAAGCCGAAAAATATTTATCGGACGTAACCGTATAAACGGTTAAAATATAAACAATTATAATAAACGGTAAAAAAGGAGAATAAGGAGAATTATGAATTACGTTATCGAAAACGATCTAATCAGGGTAACCGTATCGGATACGGGCGCGGAGATTGTCTCCGTTTACGGCAAAACCACGCGATTCGAATACCTGTGGCAGGGCAATCCCGAATTCTGGCAAGGGAGAGCGCCTTTGCTTTTCCCGATTTGCGGCAGGCTTACGGACGGAAAATACGTTTATAACGGCAAAGAATACTCTATGATTATTCACGGCTTTGCGAGAAAGAAAACTTTCGCGCTTGCGGAAAAAAGCGGCGATAAGGCGGTTTTCGTTCTCGAATCGGACGAAGAAACGCTCGCGCAGTATCCTTTCCCGTTCAGGCTTACCGTAACGTATACCGTAAACGGCTCTACCGTCCGCACCGCTATGAAAGTGGAGAACACGGGCAAGAGCGTTTTACGCTTTTCTCTGGGCGGACACCCCGGCTTTAACCTGCCGCTTAAAGAAGGCGCGGCGTTTGACGAGCATTATCTGGAATTTTCCAAGGCTAAAGAGTGCGAAAAACTCGTAATGTCCGACACCTGTTTTTATACGGGGAAAACTCAACCGTTCCCGCTCGAAAACGGAAAAATCCTGCGGCTTTCCCACTCGCTTTTCGATAACGACGCGATTTTTCTGAGCGGTATGGACGACGCCGTAACGCTCAAATGCGAGAAAGGCGGCAGGAGCGTTACCGTCCGCTTTAACGATATGACGCATCTGGGGTTCTGGCACAAACCACGCTCCGAAGCGCCTTACGTCTGCATAGAGCCGTGGCACGGCGTGCCGTCTTACGATAAGAAGATCGACGATTTTAATTCTAAAGCGGAACTCATTTCGCTTGCGCCCGACAACACTTACGAAACGTTTTTCGATATTACCGTGAGCGAACGGTAGAAACGGTTACGCGCCGACGTATGCTACGTCGGCGCGTGTTTTAAACGGGCGGCTTATGGGTTTCGGCGGAACGTCATAAAAATTTTCGGTTTTTTAAAAAATTTTGAAAAAAATCGGGAATTTCGGGCGCGCCCGATTGTATATTTAACGAACGGAACGGTGCCGATGATAAAAGACCTTAAAAAAATCACCCTTAAACTGAAAAAGGGCAGAACGGAATATTTCGACGAATTTTACGACGCGACGAAAAAGGGCGTTTATTTTACCGTGCGTTCAATCGTCAAAGACTATTCGCTCGCGCAGGACGTTATGCAAGACGTTTACTGCGCTTTTCTCGATAAAATCGACGGTATCGACGCGGACAAAAACGTTTACGCCTATCTTATAACCGCGGCGAGAAACAAGGCGCTTAACGCGTTGAAAAAGGATTCTAAACTCGTTCCGCTCGAATACTGCGAAAACGCCGAGTCTTTTGAACCCGAAAGTTTTTCGCCGCTTCTGGATTTTGCCCGCGCGAACCTTCCGCCCGACGACTGGCGAATACTTAAACTCACCGTGGTGGACGGATATAACCGCGCGGATACGGCAAAACTGCTTAACAGACCCGTCTCGACCGTGAGCAGAAGATATAACGCAATTTTAAAAAAAGTCGAAAAAATGTATAAGGCGGTTTACGATGAAAAAGTTTGAGAAAAAGTTAATTGAAGAACTTGACGGCGTTACCCCCGACTTAAAGTCTGAAATCAAGGCGAAAGCGGGGATAACCGCCGCAAAACCCGTTAATGTAAAAAATAAAACGCGTATCCGTCGGATTCTCGCGCCCGTAGCGGCTGCGCTCGCCGTGCTTATCGCCGTAATTACGCCCGTGTTCGTCTTAAACCCCGACGGCGGAAAAGTAAACGGATACTCGCTCGTTATGTCGGTAAATCCGTCCGTACAGATAGATTACGGCACGGATAACAGAGTGATAAGCGCGCGGGGGTTGAATAAAGACGGGGTTATGCTGCTTTACCGCAACGATATCGTGGGGCAAGACGTTAAAACGGTTACCCAAACGCTGTTTATGAGAATGAACGCGCTCGGTTATCTCGGACAGGGCGGTAACGTGAACATAACCGTCAAAGACGACAAGGGCGCGTTTAACGAAGAACAGTTTAAAATAATAAGCGACGACGTGTGCGCATACCTTAAAAACGCGGGGAGCGGAAAAAGCGTTATGCGTATGACCGAAGAAGATTTCGAGAAACTCGAAGACGATATCGAAGAACGCGAGCGCGAGTATCTCTCGGCGTTCGAAGAAGAAATAAAAAGTCTGCTTTCAGAAAACGCAACGGCGGCGGAAACTCTCGCGGACGAAATAAGAGCGGCGTTTGCCGCCGCGTATCCAGATATAAACGTTTCCGATTCAGACGCGCTCGAAGACGCCGCCGAAGACGACGAAACGCCGCTTTCGGACGGCGCACTGACAGCGAAAATAAAAGAATACGGCAAACTTTACGACGACGATATCGCGGAAGATTACGATTTTGCCGAGGGCGCGTTCAGAATGTGCGACCTGTTTGAAATTTACGAAGACCTGTGCGACGCTTTGCGCGAAATACGCGTTGCCGAGCAAGACGTGGTAAACGGCAGAATTCCCGACGATCTTGACGATATGATTGAAATAATAATAAAGCGGCGCGTTTCGGTTTAGCCGGAACGCGCCGAAACTTTTCCGCGGTTAACCCCGTCCGCGGTGAAATCCGTGAAATTCCGTCGGAAATCCGTAGAGAAAGCGAACGAACGCCGTCGTAAAACCGCAGGGGAAAAACGAAATTTTCGCCGCACTTAAATTTTTTTTAAAAAGCGGTAAAAAACGACGCGCCCGATTGTATATATATCGGAAGCGGCAAAAAACCGCTCGGAAAAAATTTTAAGGAGAAACTGTTATGAAAAGAAAAATTTTATCTGCCGCGCTTGCGGTTTCGGTAGCGGCTACGGGAATTGCGGGGCTTACGGCTTGCACGGTTAGCGATAAGGCTGGCGGAGATTACAAAAGTCCTGCCGCTGTCAGCGTTTACGCCGCGTCGGCGGTTACGGGCGCGTCGTATTTTATCGGGCGCGGCGAAGGCGGTGCGGGCGCGTACGCGGCTGCGGCGAATAAGTTTTCCGTCGCGGCGGGTGCAAAAATAAATCAAAGCGCGTATGCGGCGCAAAGCAGACCCGAAGAAGTGAACGCCGTGTTCGACGATTTTAAGACCTACCTTTCGATGTTCAAAAATATGTTGTCGGGCGGCGGGTTAGACGTAAAAACGACCGTTCCCGAACAGGCGGACGGCGAGGCGGCGAAAAGAGAAGACGGCGAACTTCACGCGGTAAAAACGGTTATTGCCGTAGATAACGAAGAATACATACTTTATTACACGGAGAAAGGGACTGAAACGAATGAAGTAGTAGACGGCGACGAGACGGAAATTACCGAGAACACCGCGCTTTACGGCGTTCTGGTGTGCGGCGGAAACGCTTACGACGTTACGGGCGGCAGAACGGTGGAGACGGAAACGGAAGAAGAAGACGGCGTTACCGAAACAGAACGCGAAGTAACCGTAGAGTTTACGACCGTTTCGCCCGACGGCGCGAAAGTCTGCGTTAAACAGTCCGTAGAAGAAGAAAACGGCGAAAAGGAGACGTCTTACGAATATAAAATAAAGGACGCGTCCGGAAAAACGGTGTCCGAATACGAACTTAAATGGGAAGTCGAAAACCGCAAAACGGAAATGAGCGTGGAATTTACCGACGACGGCGCGGAAAGAGAATTTGAAATATCCGTTCACGGCGAAAACTCGTTGAAAGCGGAATACGAGAGCGACGACGGAGAAAAGTTAAGTTTTACGATTGACAAAAACGCCGACGGGACGTATGTTTTCAGATACAAAAACGGTTACTCGGAAGTCGTTTCTCTATCAAGCGAGCCTGTTACGGAAAAGTCTTAACTGGTTATTCGGATAAATAATATTTTTCAGCAAAAACCGTAAGGTAATCGTTGGGCATTGCGGAGAAAAGTAAAAGAATTCGGTTTATAAAAAGCGCCTGCGCCTTTAAAAGGGCAGGCGCACGCCGTTTTAAAAAGCCGTAATTGAATAAAATCCGAAAGCCGTATTGACAAACCGCCGAAAACGTGGTAAAATATAACCGTAAAACGGATAAAGGGGAAAGACTATGAAAAAAATCATTACTATCGGTAGGGAATTCGGAAGCGGCGGCAGAGAACTCGGCAGAAAACTTGCCGAAAATCTCGGAATCGCTTATTACGACAGGGAAATCATTTCCGAAATAGCGAAAAATACTTCGCTGTCCGAACAGTACGTTCAGCAGGTTATGGAGAAAAATCCGCACGATATTTTTCCCGTAACGGTTGCGCATACGTTCTCGTATATAGACACTTACGCTATACAGCAGAAGCAGGCGGTGTATTCCGAACAGGAAAAAGTCTTAAAGTCTATGGCGGAAAAATCCGATTGCGTTATCGTGGGGCGGTGCGCCGATTATATTCTTAAAAGTTTCAATCCTTTCAGAATATTCGTGTACGCGGGTATGCAGAGCAAATTGAAACGTTGTTTCGAAAGAGAAACGGATAAGGAACATTTTACCGAAAAGAAAATGCGCAAGTATATCAAAAACGTAGACAAAAACCGCGCGCGTTATTACGAGTTTTACACGGGGCAGGTCTGGGGCGACAAACTCAATTACGACGTATGCGTGAACACTACGGGCATTAACTTAGACGATATAGCCCCGCATCTTGCGAAGATGATTTGACGGCGTTCGCATTTTCCGCGAACGGAGAAATATCAGGATAAAGCAAAGTAAAGAGAAATAAGTTGCGCCCGCCGAAAAGAAACTTTTCGGCGGGCGCACGGATTTACGGATAAATATCAGTGGCTTATGTAAACACAGCCATTAAAACAGTTCCCGCCGTCAGAAAAGCCAAACCTATCCACGCTTTTACCGACAGATTTTCTTTGAATACGATAAGTGAGAAAAACACGGTTATCAGTATACTCAATTTATCTATCGGTACGACAACACTGACCTGACCTTGCTGTATTGCGTAATAGTAACACAGCCAACTTGCGCCCGTTGCTAATCCTGAAAGTAAAAGGAAAATTATTTCTTTACCTTTCAACTCTTTTACGAATTTAAATTCCCCTCGGCAAAACACAATCAACCAAGCCATTACAAACACTACGCAGGTCCTTATTGCCGTTGCGATAGTCGATTCTACGTTTTTAATCCCTATTTTTGCAAGAATAGAAGTCGCCGCCGCAAATACCGCAGAAAGCAAAGCGAAAATAAGCCAAACAATCTTACTTTTATTCTCTACTCTCTTTATATCGGTCATAAGAAAAGTGCCTGCGGCAATAGCGGCAAGACAAATAAGTTTTACCCACCAAAGCGTGCGTTCATCTGGAAATATTATAATTGCAAACAGCACCGAAAGAACAATGCTCGACTTGTCTACTGCGGCAACCTTGGAAACTTCACCGACCGACAAAGCCTTGAAATAAAAAATCCAACTTGCGCCTGTTGCTATTCCCGAAAAAATAAGAAATACCCACGATTTAACGGAAATATCTGCAAGCGTTTTGTATGCTCCCGTAACAAAAGCGATAATCCACGCAAAAATCAAAACGATAAAAGTGCGAACTGCGGTAGCAACGTTTGAATTGATATTTTTAATTCCGCATTTTGAAAGTATTG
>CAMEHL010000070.1 GCA_945917475.1 uncultured Clostridia bacterium
CTTTTCTGTATGTGATAAGCGGATCGTATTCTTTCCACGCTTCCACTTCTTCGGGAGTACGGTAACTCATAGCGTCGGACGGAGAGTGTCCGCCGAAACGGTAAGTAACCACGTCGAGAAGCGCGGGACCTTTGCCTTCTAAAAGAATTTGTTTCTTTCTGCCGACCGCGTCGATAACCGCGAGCGGGTTAAATCCGTCTACGCGTTCCGCGTACATCTGAGACGGGGTTACGCCCGCGCCGAGACGAGCAAGGAAGTCGTACGCCATCGTTTCGCCGCGCGTCTGTCCGCCCATACCGTAATCGTTGTTGAAGAAGTTGAAAAGTATGGGCATTCCGCCTTTCTTTTCCCAAAGCGTTCTGAACTGATCCATCGCCGCGAAGTTCATCGATTCGTAAACGACGCCGCAACCTACCGCGCCGTCGCCGACGTTGGAGATAACGATGCCTTTCTTATCGTTGACTTTCTTATAGAGAGCCGCGCCGAGCGCAACGGGAGCCGCGCCGCCGACGATTGCGTTGTTGGGATAAATTCCGAACGGCAAGAAGAACACGTGCATAGAGCCGCCCATGCCCCTGTGGAAACCCGTTCTGCGCGCGAAGATTTCGCTCATAAATCCGTAGAGCAAAAAGTCTACGGCAAGGTCTTTCACGTTGCCCGTCTTGTTGATTTTCTCTACGGGAGCGAGCGTTTCGCCGCCCATAAAGTCTTTCATTATCTGATATAACTTGTCGTCGGGAAGTTTATAGATGGACGCAAGTCCCCTTGCAAGCACTTCGCCGTGCGAACGATGAGAACCGAACGTCATATCGTCAAGATCGAGATTATAAGCCTGACCGACGGCAGCCGCTTCCTGCCCCATAGAAAGGTGGGCGGGTCCGGGATAGGTGTGTTTAAAGCCCTGATATTCTCCTTTGATTTTTATGGAGTTTATCATACTTTCAAATTCGCGCAGAACCGCCATATCGTTGAAGATTCTGACGAAGTCCGCTTTGGAAAAGTTTTTCTTTTCGTCTTCGATTGTTTTGTTGTATTGGTTGACCGGAATATCTTCGAAGTGAATATAACCGGGCTTGCGAAGTTCTACCGGATCGACAAATAACTGTTTGGACATTTTTTATTTCTCCTGTTATTATTTTTTAATTTGTTTTGCGCCGCCTTAACATACGATTGAGAATCATACGGCGCGGTTTAAGACTGAATACGGCTTATAATTAAATCTGGAAAATCGCTTCGCGCACTATTTCGCATACGGTCGGGTGCGGGAACACGAGTTTCTTGATGTTTTCGATATCCACTTCCAAATCAATCATAGCGGATACGGCGACGATAAATTCGCCCGCGTAAGAACCGATAACGTGCGCGCCGATAAGCGTGTTCGTCTTCTTGTTGACGACGAGTTTGCAAATACCGTCTAAAACCGTGTTTTCGGCAATGTATCTTCCGGAATACGTCATAGGAATAGACACCGTTTTCACGTCTAATCCTTTGGCTTTCGCGCTTTCTTCAGTTTCGCCCACCGAACCGACTTCGGGGTTGGTGTATATAACCGACGGAATAACGTTGTAGCGCATTATATCCTTTTTGCCGAGCATATTGTTTACCGCCACTTCCGATTCTCTGTAAGCGGTATGCGCGAGCATTACTTTACCGTTCACGTCGCCCGTTGCGTACACGTTGGCAACGTTTGTCATCATGCGGTCGTCGGTAACGATTGCGCCGCGTTCTACGTTCACGCCGATATTTTCAAGCCCCAAATCCTTGGTAACCGCGCGTCTGCCGATTGAGAGAAGAATTTTGTCGGCGTTCACTTTTTCGGACTTGCCGTTTCTCTCGAATACCACGCCGTCCTTTTCGATAGCGGTAACCTTGCAGCCGAGATTGAACACTACGCCCTTTCTTTCGAGCGATTTCTGCAAAATGGAAGATATTTCCTTTTCCGTAGGTCCGGCAATCTTGTCGAGCATTTCCACGACTACGACTTTGCTGCCCACCGACGAGAAGTAACTCGCCATTTCGAGACCTATAACGCCGCCGCCTATGACGACGAGCGTGCCGGGAATCTCTTCTAAATCGAGAATTTCGCGGTTGGTCAATACGAGACCGGACGCGATTTCTTCTTTAAGTCCCGTAATGGGCGGAACTACGGGCATAGAACCCGTGGCGATAAGCAGGCGTTTCCCGACGAATTTCTCGTCCCCCGCCTTAACCGAATAGCCTTCCGCACATTTACCTTCGATATACGCTTCCGCGCTCTTGGTGGTAACCTTGTTTTTCTTTAAGCCCGCTTTAACGCCCGAAACGAGCATTTTAACTACGCCGTTCTTTCTCGCGACGACGGCTTTCTGGTCGACTTCGGCTTTGCCCTGTACTTTGACGCCGTAATTTTCGGCGTGATTGGCGTAGTCGACTACTTTCGCGGAATTAAGGAAAGTTTTGGACGGAACGCAGCCTTCGTTAAGACAAACTCCGCCGAATTCTCTCTTTTCGATGACGAGAGTATTGAGTCCCGCGTGCCCCGCGCGTTCTGCGGCGAGATAACCAGCAGGTCCGCCGCCTATTACTATCAAATCGTAAACCATAAATATTTCTCCTTATATTTTACACTGTCTGACGTTCGCGCCGATTAAATGGCTTTTGCGTCGGCAAGCAGATTGAAACTGAAATTTTCGAGATAGTCTTTGAGTTCTTTCAGGAATCTCGACGCGGGCGCGCCGTCAAGCGCTCTGTGGTCGTAAGACAACGAAAGGTTCATAGCCGTATACGGAATAATTTCGCCGCGCGCGCCGAGTTTTATTCTCGTTTCGAGCGTGTTCACGCCGAGAATTCCCGTTTGCGGAGGATTTACGACAGGAGTGAAACTCTCAATGCCCATCGTTCCGACGTTGCTCACCGTGAAACTTCCGCCCGAAAGCAGGTCGGGAGACAGTTTGCCGTCGATAGCGTCCTGCGAGAGTTTTTTGCTCTTTACCGCAATTTCCGAAAGCGACATAAGGTCTGCCCCGAACAGCGTGGGAACGAGAAGTCCGCGCGGCGTGTCCGTCGCGATGCCCACGTTCACGTGGTCGAAATAGCGCATGGTGTCGCCGTTTATAAGGTTGGCGTTCAAATCCCTGTGCTTTAAGATTACTCTCGACACCGCGAACACTATAATGTTGTTTACGGTTATGTTGGGAAGTTTGAGTTTTTCGGCGTTGTCTTTAAGATACTTTCTGAGCGCGGTAATGTTCGTGCAGTCGAAAGAGATGTTGTGCGTAAGTTGCGCCATCGTGGAAAGGCTCGCGACCATGTTCTTCGCAATTACCTTTCTTATGTTGGACATCTTTTCGTCTTTATAAGAACGCACGTCCGCAGTTTCCGCCGCACTCTTTGCGGGCGACGAAACGCTTTCGGCAGCGGGAGCGGCGATTTCGCGCGGATTGACGCTCGCTTCTCTCACGTCTTTTTCTATAATTCTGCCTTTCGGACCCGTGGGAACGGCGGTTCTCAAATCCACGCCGAGTTTTTCGGCAAGGTGTTTCGCTCTCGGCGAAACGAAAATTCTGCCGTTATCGCTTACGGGTGCGGAGGAAGCGGTTGCAGTCTGAACGGGTGCGCTCGTCTGCGCCGCGGTGGTTTTAACTTCTTCCGCCGCGGGAGCGACCGCTCCGCCCGGAGCGAAACAGGACGCGTCTACGCCGTGTTCGCCGATTGCAAGTACGTTTTCACCTACGGGAACTTCGTCACCTTCGTTCCAGAACAACGCAAGCACTTCGCCGTCGACTTCCGATTCCGCGTCGAAAGACGACTTGTCCGTTTCGTAAGAATACAGCGCGTCGCCCTTTTTAACGACGTCGCCCACCTTAACGTTCCACTTGGTGAGAATACAACTTTCCACCGTTATACCCGACTTGGGCATGGTAACGGGCGTCGCCTTTATGTCTGCGGGAATAACCTTTGCCGCGGGCGCGGCTGCGGGAGCGGACTCTGCCGGCGCGCTGATTTCCGCCGCCGCGGGCTCTGCAGACGCCCCGCCCGGAGCGAAAGCGGACGCGTCTTCGCCGTGTTCGCCTATCACCATAACGTTGGTAAGAACGGGTACTTCGTCGCCTTCGTTAAAGAAGGTTGCAAGCACTTCTCCGTCCGTCTCGGAAACAAAGTCGATAGACGATTTATCCGTTTCGAAAGAGAACAGAACGTCCCCTTTTTTCACCTTATCGCCGACTTTAACGTTCCATTTGGTGAGAATACAACTCTCTACCGTAATGCCTTGTTTGGGCATCAAAACAGGATTTGCCATTTAAAATCTCCTTGTCAATGTTTTCTTCTTGTCAATTATTTCTATAAATTAACGCCGCAATTACGCCGCGGCACACTATCCGTATTATTTCGGTTTAAGCCGAACGCGGCGCAAGCCTGCAATCAGATTTTTTTCGCGTGGGCGAGCAGATATTTTTCCGCTTCGTCCGACCAGATACCGTTATGTTTTTTGCAGATATCCGAAAGATCTTTGAAGAACGGGTCGGTTTTGCCCTTTTCTTCAAAGTCCGCAATAGCGGTCATAGGCATAGAAACGTGCGTGTAAACGAGTTTCTTCGCGCCTTTTATTTTGGGCAGGTTAAGCGTTGTATCGACTACGCTGTCAAGTCCGCCGACGTGCGAAATCATTATGGACGGATTGATTCTCCCTTCGCCCGCGAGTTTGAGCGCTTCTCTCAAATCGCTCTTGTTTCCGCCCGAAGTTCCCGTGATTCTGTGGAACGCGTAATGCACGTCGTAGAAATTGAATTTAGCCGAGAAGTCCGCGTTCATAGGACCGGCAAAAAAGTTAAGGCAGCCGTAATCGCCTAAAAGCGCGTCTCCCTGTTCGACGAGCGAAGCGACGGGCGCGTAAACGAACACGTCGTCAAATCCCTTGCCGCCGTTGAGACTCTTCATATATTCGACGGGGTTTTCTATGGAAGAAGTGTTCACGTAAACGAGTTTTACGCCGTTTTTAGCGGCTTCTTCTACGGTAAGCAGAGACGCCGCTCTGTCAAGTCTCGCCTGATCGATATCGGTTACGACCATCAAAGACGGTTTTCTATCGCCGTGAATACCGTAATCGACGCAACCGAGTCCCATAGGTCCTACGCCCGCTAAAATAGCGACTGCGCCGCCTTCTTTTATGCCCATCTCGTGAGAGTGGTTTTCGTAAACGCTATGGAAGTTCTCGTGATAGCCCGCGATAATGCAAGACATAGGTTCTGCAAGAGACGCCTTGAAATAACTTTCCCCGTCGTAAGGAATAAGGCAATCCTTTTCCATAACTTCGTTGGGGATAATGACGTACTGCGAATCGCCGCCTATATATTTATAAGAATAACCGGGCGCGCCGAGACCGTTCATAACGGGTTTATAGTCTATTGCGGGCTGAATACCGAATTTGCCGCCTTCTTTGTATTTGCCTTTCCATTTCGCGCCGACTTTTATAATGTCTCCGCAAAATTCGTGTCCTATTATAACGGGGTTTTCCGCCACGTCGTCTGGCACTCTCTTATGCGCCGCGCCTTGCTCCGCCGCCTTGAAAGACGACATACAAATACTGTCCGACACGACTCTCGCGAGTATTTCGTCGTCTTTTATTTCGGGCAAATCGAATTCTTCTAAACGAAGGTCGTTCACGCCGTACAATCTGACTGCTTTCGTTCTCATTTAAGAGACTCCTCCTACTATTATATTTATAATAAGTATAACATATATAAAAGATTTCTCACCCGCTTGAAAACAGGTTGCAAAATAATTTTTTTTATGCTATGATATAATCATAAACGCGCACAAACGCTCATCAGAACGGCGGCGGCGCGACTACCTTGAAAAAGGAGCGACAAAAAGGTATGTTCACCACGGAAAGACAAGACGAAATGCTTGAATTTATCAATAAAAACAAATCGGTTACGGTAGAAGAACTCGTTTCCGAATTTTTCGTTTCGGGCGCAACGGTCAGGCGCGACCTTGCCGCAATGGAAAAACGCGGTCTGATTAAACGCTCACACGGCGGTGCGATGGCTTTTTCTTCCAGCGCGGAAGAATCGGCATTCTCCGTGCGCGAAAACACTAATATCGCGGCAAAACGGACGATTGCCGCGCTCGCCTATAAACTCGTCAGAAACGGAGATTCGGTTTTTCTCGATTCATCTACCACGACGGGGTTTATAATTCCGCTTCTCAATAATCTTCAATACCTGTCGGTAACGACAATCGGAATAAGAAACGCGCTTTTACTGTCGCAGACGAACAATATAAAAATCTACATAGCGGGCGGGCGCATTCAGAACCACTCCAACTCCATTACGGGAACGGACACCATAGACTACATTTCGCGCATACACGCGGATATTACTTTCGTTTCCTGTTCGGGCACGGATTTGGCGGCGGGCTTTACCGACGCGGATATCGAACAATCAAAACTTAAACGGCAGATGAAAAAGAATTCGGCAAAACTCGCAATGCTTTGCGATTCCGCGAAATTCGATAAAACTTTTATGTGCGTGGACTTCGGTTTTGACGAAATAGACTATCTCGTAACCGACAAAACCCCACCGCCCGCGTACGCCGAAAAACTTAAAGCGGCTAACGTGAAACTGATTACGCCCGAAAACACTTCTTACTGAAATCCGACGCATAATGTTTAATATATGCGCATATATGCGATAAAAGCGCGTTTGCACCGACCGTTCCCCTTGTCCCGCCCGCTCCCGCCTAACTCCGTCTTACCGTAAGCGACACGCAACGAACACCCGCTGTCCTTACTTTACCCGGACTTCGTTACGCCTTTTATGCGTATATGGCGGTATGGCGATATGCCGATATGAACGTATGAACGAACAAACGTATTAGCGGCGTAGCGATAGGGATTATCGCTACGCCGCAACTATATTTGCCTTTCGG
>CAMEHL010000071.1 GCA_945917475.1 uncultured Clostridia bacterium
CAACCCCGTTATATACATTGCCGTCGCTTCGCCTTCCACGTCGGGATTGGTCGCCATAATCACTTCGGACACGCCGCCTTTGGATATTCTCGAAAGCAATCCTTTTACGTCTATGTCGTCGGGTCCCACCCCGTCCAGCGGGGATATAGTGCCGTGAAGAACGTGATACACACCGTTAAACTCGTTGAGTTTTTCTATTGCAATAACGTCTTTCGGCTCTTTAACCACGCAGATTACAGACGGCGAACGCGTTTTGCAAACGTCGCATACGTCGTCTTCTGAAAAGTTGCCGCATATCTTGCAGTAATGCACGTTTTTTTTCGCCGACTTTATCGCTTCGGCAAAATTCTCGGCTTCTTCGTCGGTCATATTGATGATTTTATACGCGTAACGCTGTGCCGTTTTCGCGCCGACTCCCGGCAGTTTGGAAAACTCGTTTATGAGTTTTCCGATAGGTTCGATATATACTTTCATCTCTCAGTCCGTTTTCGGTCGTTATAAACCGAGCCCCGCGTACGCGCCGAGTTTTTCGCTGCAAACTTTATCCGCCTTTTCGTAAGCGTCGTTAAGCGCGGCGATTATAAGGTCTTCGAGCATCGTAAGGTCGTCGGTATCTACCGCGTTTTTGTCTATGTTAATACTCTTAACTACCTTTTTTGCGGTAACGGTAACTTTAACGAGTCCGCCGCCGCTCGCGCCTTCCACTTCCGTTTCTTCGAGTTCCGCCTGCG
Organism: uncultured Clostridia bacterium; assembly: GCA_945917475.1. GTDB lineage: Bacteria > Bacillota > Clostridia > Christensenellales > Borkfalkiaceae > UBA1259. The sequence continues at coordinate 732 of CAMEHL010000071.1, forward strand.
CTTTCTGCATTTCTTCCTGCATTTTCTGTGCCTGTTTCATAAGGTTCTGCATATTGCCCATGCCGCCACCGCCGAAACCGCCGTATCCGCCTCTGTAAGCCATAAGTCTATCTCCTTGTCTTTTTTACTATATTTCTTTTTATACTTTATTTTATACGCGCCGCGCGCCGTTTATCCGTAAGCGTGCGGTTTTTCCCTTTTATCTATCTTTCAGTCGGGTTTATATCGCTTATCTTTTTATGATAACTATGTCTTCGCCGAAAATCTTTTTGATTTTATCGGTCGCTTCGTCTATTTCTTCCGCCGCCCTGACGTTGCGGGACTCTTTTACCGATACCGTAAAGTCTTTTATTCCCGACAGCGCGGTTTTAACCGTTTGTAGACTGGTCGGCTTTTCTAATATGCTCTTGTCCTCTTCGTTTGACGGAACGAGATACAAAACGCCGCCCGCAACTTTCACGCCCACGTTCTGAACGACGAGCGAAAGCATTTCGCTTCCCGCTTTCCTCAGTCCCGTTAAAAGCCTGCCCTTTATTTCCTGGTCGGAAAATTCGGACAAGTCGCGAAGGGTTTGAGTCTGCGGCTCGGATTGCGGTGAATTGTTCAAGAAACTTCCGTTCGGTTGCGGCGCATCTGATTTTACCCTTTCGCAAGACTGTTCGGAAAACGTTTTTTCAGCGACGTCTGCGCGCTTTGCCGCACCGTTTACGTCCGTCTCGACCGCATCGCCCGTTTTGCCGACCGCAGCGGGATTACCCGCACACGGAACGCACGCGCCCGCTCCGAGCGCGCCGCTTATTTTGTCTTCGAGCGTTTTTATGCGCGACAGCAGCGCATCGAAATCGTAATCGGTATCGGGGCGCGCGGCTTTTACCGCGGCGGTCTCGAATATCACGCGCTGACGGGACGAATATTTGAGAGAATTTTCCGCGTCCGCAAACACTCCGAGAACGCGCAGGAGTCTGTGTTCGTTGGTTATATCCGCGAGTTTTTTCAGCGCGGAATACTTGGAATCGGGAACGGCGAGAATTTTTTCCGCGTCCCGACAGGTTTTGACCACGAGAACGTCTCTTATGAGCGAAGAAACGTCTTTGGTAAGTACGCCCATACTCTTTCCTTGCGACGCGAGTTTATCCACCTTTTCCAAAACGCCGCCCGCGTTGCCCGAGAGAACGTCCCCGGCGAATTCCGCCAGCGACGAGAAGTCGGAAGTCCCTAATATTTCGGTAACGTCGTCGTATCTTAGCACGTCCTTGCCGCAGGAAACGGCAATATCGGCGACGGACAGCGCGTCTCTAACGCTTCCTTCGCCCGCTCTCGCGATTGCCGCCACCGCTTCTTTCTCGTATTTTTTGCCAAGGTCATCGTATATTCCCGCAATGAGTTCGGCAATCTTTTCGGTGGAAACGAGACGAAAATCGAAACGCATACATCTCGAAAGAATAGTCGCCGGGATTTTATGCACTTCTGTGGTGGCGAGAATAAAAACGGCGTGTTCGGGCGGTTCTTCGAGCGTTTTAAGCAACGCGTTGAACGCTGCGCCCGACAGCATATGCACTTCGTCTATTATATATACTTTGAATTTTGCGGAAACGGGCGGAAACTGCACGTTTTCCCTTAATTCTCTTATTTCGTTTACGCCGTTGTTGGAAGCCGCGTCTATTTCGAGAACGTCTATATTAGACGGGTCGGCGAGCGCCTTGCAGGTGGCGCATTCGCCGCAGGGCGAGCCGTTTACCGGTCTTTCGCAATTAATCGCCTTTGCGAAGATTTTCGCCGCGGTGGTTTTGCCCGTTCCGCGCGTCCCCGTAAAAAGGTAAGCGTGTCCCGTTCTGCCGCTTTCAATCTGATTGACGAGCGTTCTCACGACGTGTTCCTGACCGATAAGGTCGTCGAATTTTACGGGACGGTATTTTCTGTATAATGCGAGATACGACATCTTTCTCTCCGTTACGCGTTATCCGCGTTTTTAAGTTGGTTCGTGGCGTTGTGCAACTTGTTTCTTATTCTCTGAACGGCGTTATCGACCGACTTTACGTCTTTTTTCCCCGTCTTTTCCGCTATATCCGAATAGGAAAAACCTTGCAGATACAACGATAAAACGCGGTATTCGTATTTACTCAGAGAATCTTTTATAAGATCTAAAAATTCCTTTTCCGATTCGGAATTTACGACTGAATCTTCGGGATTCATCGAGTCGCCGCGCAGAACTTCTTTTTTATCCGCGTCGTCGCCGTCTCCCACGGACAGCGAAATATATTTGTTGAGCGGTATGTTTTTATTCCTTTCCGATTTCCTTATGGCGGACAACGCGCACGATTTTATGCACTTTACCGCGTACGGTCTGAATTCCGACTTGCCGTCGTAAGAGAGTACCGCTTTAAATACGCCTATCATTCCTTCCTGAATAAGGTCGTCGGTGTCGCCGCCGTTCAAGAAATAGCGGCGGGCAATCGCGTTCACCGTGTTTTTATATCTTTTAATCAGTTCTTCGAGCGGTTTTTCGTTTCCCCTGCCCGATTCCTTTGCTAAAGACGCAAGACGCTCGTCCGTCATTTCTTCGTATGTTTCGTTCATTTATCCCCCGTCCGGTTTGGCGGCGCTTTAATCAGACGCCGCGTTTACCGTCAATCGTTCTCTGTCTTACCGCTTCGTATACCGCTACGCCGCAGGCGACGGAAGCGTTTAAGGAATTTACCTTGCCGAACATCGGTATCGAGAGAATTCCGTCGCACTTCTCTTTGGTAAGGCGTTTCACTCCGCTGTCTTCTCCGCCGATAACGAGACACAACTTGCCCGTAAGATTGGATTTATAAAGGCTCTCGCCGCCCACTTCCGCGGCGTACACCCAGAACCCGTTATCTTTCAGCCTGTCGATTGCGTTGTTTATATTCGTTACGCGCGCCACCTTTACGTGGTTTGCCGCGCCCGCGCTTATGCGCATAACCGTGTCGGAAACCTGCGCCGAACGGTCCTTGGATATAATGAGTCCGTCCACGCCCGCACACTCGCACACCCTTATTATGCTGCCTAAATTGTGCGGGTCGAGTATTTCGTTAAGCACTACGAAAAACCCGTCCTTTTCGCGTACGGCGGTTATAAGGTCGTCCAAATCCGCGTAATCGTATTCGGACGTGAACGCTATAAAGCCCTGATGGCGTTTGCTTTCGCTCTCCTTTTCTATAACGTATTTGTCTACGAGTTGCACTTTGATTTTGTGCGAACGCATTACGTTTATAAGTCTTTTGCTCGCGTCGTCTTTAAGGTCGTTCTGCACGAGCACCTTGTCTATTTCTCTGTCAGTTTTAAGCAGTTCGTAAACCGCGTTTCTTCCTTCTATTTTCATTTCGTGATTCCTTTATTGAGTATGTAATCGAGCCGCTCCGATTCGCCCGTGAGATAGAGATATCCTAAAACCGCTTCGAACCCCGTGGACAGGTTGTATTCGGCAACGCTCGCGCTCCTTGCTCTCGTGGTCTTTTTGGCGTTGCGCGCGCGCCTGAATACGGCGAGTTCTTCTTCCGTCAAAAAGGGCAGAATTTCCTGCACGAATTCCGCCTGCGCGGTCGCCTTTACTTCTTTAACCGCAAGTTTGTTGAGTTCGCCCGCCTTGCCGTCGCATAAAAAAGTAAGCCGTTCTCTGACGAACAGAGAATACACCGCGTCGCCCACGAACGCGAGAACGACGGAATTTAACCCGTTCGCTTTCGTCTTATCCATTTTTTCGCCTAAACGGAACAATTAAAATAACCTCTGTCTTTCAAGTCCCCGCGCCGCGCGTTCCGACGTCCCGAAAGCGCGCTTTGCGGTATCGTAATCATTTTACTATATTTTTGAAAAAAACACAAATAAAACCGGATAAAAAAATTTATCCGGCAACGATTTGAGAAAAATAAACCGCCATAGCCGCCTTATGAAGCAAATTATCGCCCCGTTCGCCGCGACGGACGTTAAAACCCGACTTTATAAAGTGATTTTCAAGCCGTTATAAATCCGCTTAAAATCCGCCCGTCTCTTTTACGATTTTATCGAAAGGAAGTCCGATAACGTTCTCCCTGTCGCCAGAAAAACTCTTTACAATCGGAAACCCGTCCTGCAAGCCGTAACTGCCCGCTTTGTCGAGCGGCAGCCCCGAACCGACGTATTCTTTTATCAGCGCGTCCGATAACTCGTTGAAAGTTACTTCGGAAACGTCGTAACCCGTTTTTACGGAGTTTTTGCCGACGATTGCGTATCCCGTTACCACCTTATGCGTTTTGCCCGACAGTTTTTTTAAGGTTTTCACGGCGGCTTGGGCGTTTTCGGGTTTTCCGAGTATTTCTCCGCCGTAAAACACAACCGTGTCCGCGCCGAGAACGGTTACGCCCGACGGACTTCCCTCTTTAACGAAAACGTCCCGCGCTTTGCCGAGCGCGTTGTTCACGGCGGTAGTTACGGGGTCTCCCGAGTCCGTTTCGGTATATCCGCTCTTAACGGCGGTAAATTCCAGACCGCGGCTTTTCAGTATCTCTTTTCTTCTCGGCGATTCGCTCGCTAAAACGAGTCTGTTTCTCATAATTTCTCCACGTCCCGTATGTCCGCAAAATTTATTTTAGTCTTTATGATTTTAACGTATTTTAAAGTAAGGTCTACGGCGGAAACGAGTCCCGACGCGGTAACGTATCCGTCGCCCGAATAATAAGACACACTTATCATATCGCCCTTTTTTACGGTTTTTATAAGTTCCGAAAGCGCCGCCGCCTTTTCTTCGGTCAGCGTTTCGCGCGGCTGGGCGGTACGGCCGGCGTTCTCGATCATTTCGTCGTAACCTTTAAGGGCGGCGAACGGCATAAACTGCCGCGCCCGTTCCGCAACGCTCATTTTAGGTCTCTCCACCGTTGTGTCCCCCTATCAGTTTGTTTCTTTCGCGCGCGGTAGCCTTTTCCTGAAAACTCGTGCCGCGCAGCAGCGAATTTTTGCCGTATTTCTTTTTTATGTCTATAACCGTCTTTTGCAACGCTTCTTCTTTTTCGTCGTCCGCCGCGGAAGAAAACATATCGAATACCATGTAATCTTTATGCACGAGATTGTTAAGTCCTACGTTGATTTTCCTGATCAGCAAATCTTTCGGCGCGAATTTCTCGTAGAGTTTTTCAAAAAACGGGAAAATCTTTTTATAGGAATCGGTATGGCACGGAAGTTTAGTCGTTCCGCCGCGCACGCCGTAAAATTTATCGGAAAAACCTGCCGAAAAAGATACGGAGTTTGTTACAAGCCCTTTCTCCGCTATCTCGCAGACGAGACTTTCTACCATCTCTTTGAGAACGATAAGCCCCGCTTCGTGCGTATAGTCCGAAAATAGAACCTGTCCGCTCGACACTGACGACGACTTGGCTTTATACGCGTGCACGTCCGCAATAGTGCAAGGTTCTATGCCTTTGGAATGGTCTATAAGCAGTTCGGCGTTGACTCCGAATTCGCGGTACAAAAGTTCTTCGTCGCAATGCGCCACGCCGTATAAATCGTATATGCCGTATACTTTAAGGCGGTCGGCAATGCCTTGCCCCACGTTCCACACGTCTGTAATCGGGCGGTGTCGCCATATCGTCTTTCTGAACTCGTCTCTGTCGAGATAACCCGTAAAATCGGGCGAGTGTTTGGCGGTTATGTCGAGCGCGACTTTCGCCAAAAACATATTTGTGCCTATTCCGGCGGCGGCGCGTATCCCCGTCTTATCGAAAACGGCGTCTATAAGCGTTTTCGTAAGTTCGCGTTCCGTTTTGCCGTACAGTTTTACGTAATCGGTAAGGTCTATAAAACACTCGTCGATGGAATACACTAGCACGTCTTCGGGACTGACGTATTTCAGATATACCGAATATATCTCGCGCGATTTTTCCATATACAGTTTCATACGCGGTTTCGCGATTATATATTCGATACCGTCTTTGATTTCGTAAACCCTGCACCTGTTTTTTACGCCAAGCGCCTTCATTGCGGGACTTACCGCAAGACAAATCGTGCCGACGCCCCTGTCCGGGTCGGCGACTACGAGATTGGTTTTCATCGGGTCGAGTCCGCGTTCAACGCACTCCGCCGAAGCGAAAAAACTCTTTAAGTCTATACAGCAATACACCCTGTCCATTACTTTCCCCAAAAACCTGGCGGTTTACGCGCGGATTATCT
>CAMEHL010000072.1 GCA_945917475.1 uncultured Clostridia bacterium
CGGGCGCGTTTATGAATATAGCGTACGAAGGCGTGAAAGAACTTGTGGACGTTGAAGAAAAAATACTTTTAGATACGTTTAATAAATACGGCGCGGAAGATCTGGGCAGCGAATACGGCGAAAAGTGGTGGAAAGAGAAGATTACTTTCTTTTATCCGGGCAATATGATGGATCTGCCGCAGATGTTCGGAACGATGGATACCATCGCGCCGTACGATAAAATCGAAAAGATATATTGGGCGATGAAAAAAGCGGTGGAAACCAACTTTCCGCAGGCGCGGTTTATCGCGCACTTCTCGCATTGGTACGAATGGGGCTGTATGATATACGATCGCTTTATCATCGACGGCAAAGACGTGCCGGAAGACCCTGCGGAGGCGATGCGCCTGCATAACGCTATCTGGACGCTGGGCGTCAGAACTGCGATTGCCAACGGCGGCGTGGTAAACGACCATCACGGAGTAGGTATGAAACTGGGCAGACTTATGAAAGAGCAATACGGTCCCGCGATGCAGGTGTTCGAAGGGTTGAAAAAATCGCTCGACCCGAACGGCATTATGAACCCGTTCAAACTCGGACTTTGATTTTTAGGAGAAATAACGATATGAATATTACGGATAAAGCCAAAAATATTATCGATAATTGCAGATTTTGCTGGATGTGCCGCCACGTTTGCCCCATAGGCAACGCCACGGGGCAGGAACGGAACACGGCGCGTGCGCGCGCTTTGGGCGCGTCGCTCGTGGTGCGCGGCGCTTCCGCTCTGAAAGAAATAGCGGATAACGTGTACGAATGTACGCTCTGCGGCGCATGCACGAACAACTGCGTTACGGGGTGGGATCCGAAAGTTTTTATTCAGGAACTGAAAACGGAAATCGTTTTAAACGGCGAAACGCCCGCGTATATTGCCTCTTTACTTGAAAAATACCAAAAGACGGGCAACGTCTACGGTAAAGAAGTCTGCAAGTGTCTTGACGAACTGTATAATACTTGCAGCGAAACGCTGTTGTTCGCAGGCGACACCGCTTTGTTTAACTCTCCCGAAAGCGTGAAGAACGCCGTTTCGCTTTTGAATAAAGCGGGCGTGAAAGTAAGCCTTACGAAAGAGCAGGATTCGGGCGCGTCGCTCTGGTTTTTAACGGGCAGAACGCAGGAAACGCAGGACGCGGCGAAAAAATGCGCCGAATATATGAATAAATACAAAACGGTAATCGTGTACGATCCCTCGGATTTAAGCCTTATGCTTCACGAATACAAGGAGTGGGGCATAGAAATCACGGCGAAAGTCGTCGGATTTAACGAATACTTGCTTTCTTTAATCGAAAGTAGTAAAATAAAAGTGAAAAAATCGGCAAAAGAATACTCGTTACAGGATCAATACGCATACGCACGCGAACTCGACGATTGCGAAACGGGTAGAAAACTGATAGACAAAGTCGGCGTGAACAAAGAGATGCTTTTAATCGGCAAAGAGGCGAACGCGGCGGCGCAGCCGATTATGTCGCTGTATATGTCCGACGTAATGACTCAGGTGGCGAAAAACAGGTGGAAGAACGCCGAAAATATGGGTTGCAAAACGTTGGTTACGGAAAGTCCCGCGGAATACGTTGCGCTTAAATCGACTGCGCCGCAGGGGTATCGCGTGATTTCCGTAGAAGAAATGCTGCTGGAAAATCTTTGAGGTGGAATATGAACTTAAAAAAATCTTATAAAGAACAATACGGGTATACGCGGGTAGTAACGAAAAGAAACAGCCCGCTGACTTTTGAAGAGTTAGACTTTTTAAAACTCGCGGACGGGCAGAGTTTTACCGTTCACGAAACGGGCAAGGAATTCGTTTTGATTATTTTGTACGGAACTTGCTCGGTGAAAGGCGAAGGGTTTGCGTTTGACGTCGTAGGAAAAAGAAAGAACGTGTTTGACGGCGCGGCGGACGCCGTATATATCGGCAAGGATACCGATTTCACGGTTACGGGTAAGGGCGGCGACGTGAAAATCGCCGTCTGCAAAGCACCTGCGGAGAAGTACTATCCTGCAAAGCATATCGCGGGGGATAGTTTGCCGATGAAAACGTTCGGCAAAGGCGCGTTCGTGCGCGACGTGGCTATTAATTACACCGAACAAGACGAAGCAAACCTTCTCTATATCGGCGAATTCTGGGTGGAAAACGGAAGTTGGGCGAGTTATCCGCCGCACAAGCACGACGTGGAGAACGGCAAAGAAGCGTTTTTAGACGAAATCTACTATTTCGAGTTCGATAAACCGCAAGGGTTCGGTTTTCAATCTGTATATACTAAAGACGGAGAAATCGACGAAACATACCGCGTAAAAACGGGGGATCTGGTGGAAGTGCCCAAGGGGTACCACCCCTTTACCGTTGCGCCCGGTTATAAAAATTATTGCCTGTGGATTATGGCGGGTCCCCGTCGCGGTCTGTTAAGTTCGCCCGACGAAGAACATAAGTGGATAAACAATTAAAACGGAATTTTTCATCAAAGGCGTTGATTTCGATACGATTATTTCGGTAGATAAAGACGGAAAAGAGAGAGAAGCGGAATACGTGCGTACGGGAAACGAGGTATGCGTTGAACGACCGCTCCCGTATATGTCCACGGTAACGTTTAAGTTAATAAAGAGATAAAAATGAAGATATATTCTGTACACGATAAAAAATTTAAAACGTTCGGGCGGACGGTTGAAAATCCGTTTTCCGAACTGTTTGAAAACGGCTCTAAAGATATTCCCGTGCCGGAAAACGGCTGTTCGTATCTGGCAAGCGTTCCCGCGTTTGAAACGGAAGATGCGCTTGCGTATTACCGCGCGTATTTCGGGGATATGGACGTTCAGATCGGCTATTGCTGGGGTAAAAACGATACGTTGAACGCATTGGAATGGCATAAATCTTCCGAAGTGCATTGCGCTTTGGAAGATATGATTTTACTTCTCGGCGATATGCGCGATATGAAAGACGGCGTTTTCGATACGAAAAACGTCAAGGCGTTTTCGGTAAAACAGGGCGAAAGCGTGGAAATCTATCAGACGACTTTGCATTTCTGCCCCGTATTGCCTTGCGGCGGCGTGTTTAAAAACGTTGTGATACTGCCGCGCGGCACGAATACGCCGCTTACGAAACCAAGCGGCGATAAAAAACTCGTCGCGCGCAATAAATGGCTGATTTGTCATCCCGATTGCAAAAAACAGACGGATCTCGGCAGAGTTGCGGCGATTACGGGTGAAAATATCAAGGTACGGTAAATTTACGGAGAAAAAGCGTTATGTACGTACTCGGAGTGGATTTCGGCGGCGGAGCGAGCAAAGCCACGCTGCTTAACGAAAAAGGAGAAGCGGTGGCAACCGCCGTTTCGGAATATCCCACGTATTACGGCGCGGGCGGTAAAGCGGAGCAGAACCCCGAAGATTGGTATAAAGCCGCCTGCAGGAATATACGCGCGGTGCTTAGCGGTGTGAACGCCGAGGAGGTGAAGTGCCTCTGTTTCGACGCGGCGACGCATACCGCCGTATTATTAAACGAAAACGGTGAACCCGTGTGCAATTCCGTGTATTGGACGGACACCCGTTGCGTAAAAGAAGCGGAATATCTCGAAACGCGATACGGCGATGAAATTTTCAAAAAATGCAAGCATAAAGCGGATACCATATGGTCGCTGCCCGAACTGATGTACGTTAAAAACAACTTTCCGCAGGCGTATGCAAAGGCAAAGCGCGTTACGTTTGCCAAAGATTACGTTCGCGGACGTTTTACGGGCGATTTTATCACCGATTATATCGAGGCTCAGGGCAGTATGCTGTTCGATTTCGATAAGCGGCAGTGGGACGAAACTCTGCTTTCGCTTGCGGGACTGACGCGGGAAAATATGCCCGAAATCGTTTCGCCTTTAACGCGCGCGGGGCACGTGTGCGAAAACGCGGCGCGCGATACGGGCTTATCCGTGCGAACCGAGGTAATCTGCGGTTCTACCGATACGGCGATGGAAGTGTTTGCGGCGGGCGGCGTAAACAAAAAAGATACCACGTTGAAACTCGCCACGGCGGGGCGAATCTGCGTGGTTTCCGATACTTACGCGCCCGATAAAAATGTTATCAATTATTCGCATTTAAAAGAGGGACTGTATTATCCCGGCAGCGCCACAAAATCGTGCGCGGCTTCGCTGAGGTGGCTGCGCGATACGTTTGGCGGCACGTTCGAAGAATTCAGCGCGGCGGCGGAAAAAGTTCCCGTCGGTGCGGACGGACTTTTGTTTCACCCCTATCTTACGGGCGAACTCACTCCGTACGGCAATCCCGCGCTACGCGGCGGTTTTACGGGGTTGAGCGCGGCGCACACCAAGGCGCATTTCGTGCGCGCGGTGATGGAAGGCGTGGCGTTCAGCCTTTTGGATTGCATTACGTATTTAAACGGAAAGGGTGTTAAGACGGGGCAAACGGCGTATGTGATCGGCGGCGGCGCAAAGAGCGCGGTGTGGCGACAGATTGTGGCGGACGCGCTCGATCTTACGCTGATTCAGACGGAGAACAACGATTCGTCGTTCGGTTCGGCGATGTGCGCGGGTATTTACGCGGGATTTTTCAAGAACTTCGACGAGGCGAGCGCGGTCTGCAAAAAAGAGACGGGAAGAACGATTCCCATCGCGGAAAATACAGAAAAATACGCGAAACTCTTTGTAAAATACAAAAAAGTCTCCGCGTTTTTAACGGAACTTTGCCATGAATCGTAAAAAAATCGTAGTTACGCTGAAATATTATCAGGGAGAACTCAATCCGTTCGACGGCGCGGCGTTGGAATGCGCGTTACAAACGGGCGGCTACGTTACAGCCGTGGCAATGGCGCCCGAAAGCGTGAAAGATCAGTTAAAATCGCTTACGCGGCTGGGCGTAAAGGCGGTGCTGTTATCCGACCCCGCATTTGCGGGAAGCGATACGCAGGCGACGAGTTATATTTTAGATTTAGCGATCAGACGGTTGCAACCCGATTTTATTTTCTGCGGCAGGCAAAGCGTAGACGGAGACACGGCGCAGGTGCCGCCCATGCTGGCGCAAAGGCTGGGATATCAGTTGATAACGCGCGTGCTCGAAGTAAACGGGAACAAATTTTGCACGCGGGACGGCTTGCGCGGCGAATTTTCGCAAGGAACGGTGTACACGTTTGAAAAAATAAGAACGTTGCGTTTCCCGTCTATTTTTTCCACGGCGGGAGAAGTGGAAACGTGGAACGCCGCGACGCTTTCTTCGGACCTGTCGCTGTGCGGACTCGTCGGTTCGCCGACAAGGGTGATTAAAACTTACGAAAGCGCGGTAGGAAGAAGAAAATGCACTTTCGTTTCAATGGAGCAGTTTCCGCAGTTGATAGAAACGTTGTTGCATAAAAAACGAAAAGCGAAAAAATCGCGGGAATCGGACGAAAAATTGCCGCAAGCGTTTTACGCGGGCAATATCGGATCGGTGGCGGAAAGCGTTGCGCAAAATGCGGTTTTATTTGACGCGGCGGCAAAATCGCCCGAAACGATAGCCGAAGAATTGATGAAACAAGGCGCGAAAACAGTGTTGTGGGAGAACACCGAAGAATTGAAATCGCTCGCCGCGAGAGTAGCCGTAATCACGGGAGCGGGTCTGTGCGCCGATTGTATTTCGTTCCGTGTGGAAAACGGCGAACTGATCATGACTCGTCCCGCGCGTGGCGGCAACGTTACGGCGGATATCGTCGCCCGAAGCGAAATGAAGTTTGCTACGGTGAAAACGGCGCGGGCGGGCGAAAACGACGTGATTTTTTCAGTGGGAAAAGGGTGCGTAAACAATATTAAAGAAATTAAATCGCTTGCTATGCGTTACGGCGCGGAACTCTGTTGTTCGCGCGCGGTAGCGGATAGCGGAAAAATGCCGTATTCCACACAGGTCGGACTTACGGGCAAAACCGTATCGCCGAAAATTTACGTGGCATTCGGTATATCGGGCGCGGTGCAGCATACCTGCGCCATTACGGGCGCGGACGCGGTGATTGCCGTGAATAGTGATAAAAACGCAAGAATTTTCGATTATGCCGATTACGGAATAATCGCGGAGGTATAAATAATGTTGAATTATAAATTAAAAATAGGGCTTTTGCCCATCAGACGGTGGATAAAAGAGCCGCCCAAGCGCATTGGTATCTTCCAGAGCGATTACGCGGTGGAAAACAAAAACGCCTGCGTTAAGTATATCCGCAAAAAATACGCGGACGAGCAGACGGAGTTTGTCGACGTAGAATGGCTAAACGACGAAGGTGTGTTATTTCTGGACAGCGACTGCGACAAGGTAGCGGATTATTTCAAAGAACAAAAAATTGACGCGCTGTTTATCATAAACTGCAATTTCGGGCAGGAAAACTGCGCGGGGCTTGTAGCGAAGCAACTCAACGTTCCCACACTGTTGTGGGGACCGCGCGACAGGAATTTTTCGGGCGGAATACGTTACACCGATACGCAATGCGGGTTGTTTGCAATGAGCAAGCAGTTAAAGCGCAACAACGTGAAATTCAGTTATATCGAGAACTGCGATATTACCTCGCCTGTATTCGACGATGGCGTGAAACGGTTTTTCGGCGTGGCGTGTATGGTGAAAAACTTTAAGAATATGAAAGTTTTGCAGGTGGGCGCGCGCGTAAAGCCGTTTAAATCTATTATGTACAACGAGTTGGAACTGTGCGAAAAATTCGGTATAGACGTAATCTCGTGCAATCTTGCCGAAGCGCTTTCTGATTTAAAAGAGATATACGAAACAAAACAAGCGCAACTCGATAAAGATCTTGCC
>CAMEHL010000073.1 GCA_945917475.1 uncultured Clostridia bacterium
CCCGTCCGGCGCGTTTTGCAAGTTCACGCGTTAAAGTTCCCGCGCCGCAACCTATCTCCACGACGGTATCTTTTTCGGTTACGCCCGCGCTTTCGACTATTTCCGCAAGCAACCGCTCGTCGGACAAAAAGTTCTGCCCGAACGCTTTTTTGAAAGACAAACCGTAAACGGCAAGAAGTCTTTTTAAATCTTTTTCCATAAATTACCTTAATTCCCGCGAATAATATTTTCCGCACGCGGCATAATAATATCGTAAAGAGAAATCTTTACGGAAAATCATTTTTACAAATGATTAAAAATCGAAAACGAAGCCTTGCGGTTTCGTTTTCTTTTTTTCTTTTCTTCTCCGCCCGATTCTGAAACAGCGCGGAGCGTGTACGGGCTACGGGCGGCATTACGCCGCACCGCGCGGTTTTCGTCCAACGCCGTCTTCTCCGTGTGCCGACCCGAATCAGTCGCAGAACGCCGCGCCCGACCGTTCGGGTTTATACGCGGCTATCCGAGTTTATAAAAAAGCGTACGCGCGTTTTTCATTATCCGTTCTGCAAGAGCGTTTTCGTCCGCTTTGCGTATTTCGCACAGTTTTTTCACGATATACGGGATATTTTTGGGCGTGTTAATCGTACCGCGCACCGGTTCGGGCGCAAGATACGGGCTGTCCGTTTCCGTCAGTATCATATCTTCAGGAACGAACGCCGCAACATCTAGCGCGTTTTTAGCGTTTTTGAAAGTGAGCGTTCCGCCGAACGCGATATACAGCCCGAGTTTCAGCACTTCCGCGGCAACTTCTCTGCTGCCCGAAAAACAATGCATTACGCCGCCGTAAACAAGTTTGCTTTTATTCTCTTTTAAAAGGGCAAGCGCGTCGCCCGTAGCGTCGCGGACGTGAATACTTATGGGCAACTTGTATTCGTAAGCGGTTTCAATCTGGCGGATAAACGCTTCTCGCTGTTTTTCCCTGTTATCCTTTCTCCAGAAATAGTCGAGTCCTATTTCACCCACGGCAACGCACTTTTCGTGAGTTAGGAGTTCGCGCACGCCGCGCTCTCCCCGCTCGTCCATACCGTCTACGTCCATAGGGTGAAATCCCGCCGCGAAATATACGCACGGGTATTCTTCCGCCTGTTTTTTAACGAGCAGAGACGACGCGTAGTCGCACCCGATATTTATAACTCTCGTAACGCCCGCGGACAAAAAACCTTTTACCGTTTCTCCGAGAACGTCTCTTATTTTTTCGTCGTCGAGATGACAATGAGTGTCTATATACATCTTTCCGCTTAAAAAATTTCGCTGCCGTCGTCGATATCGCGTTCGGGCGAAAGGAAGGCTATATCCCCCGCCGCGTTCTCGGCGCAGATTATCATGCCCTGACTTTCTATGCCGCACAGTTTAACGGGTTTAAGGTTGGTTATCATAGCGAGTTTTTTCCCGACGAGATATTCGGGCGAATATTTCTGCGCTATCCCCGATACCACCGTTCTTTCTTCGTCTCCGATTTTAACGGTGAGTTTCAGGAGTTTCTTGCTCTTTTCCACCTTTTCGCACGCTATGACTTTCGCGATTTTAAGTTGAACTTTCTCAAAGTCTTCTATATCGATCTGCGGCTTAACGCTTTTTTCGGCGTTCTCCGCCGCGCCGTTGTCTTTTCCGTTCATATTATTGCTCTCCTTATTGCTATCCGTTTTTTTCGCCGCCGCGGCGGTTTCGGCACGTTCCGCGCTTTCCGCCGCTTTTCCGTCGTTCACGCGTTTTAAAATCTGTTCCCCGTCAAGTCGGGCGAACAGTATTTCGGGTTTGTCCGTTACGGTATAGCGCGCGGCGTTTCCGAATTTTTCGCAATCGCCGAATTCGCGCAGGCGCGCGCCGAACTGTTCCGCCGCTTTTTCGGCTGCGGCGGGCATAAACGGCTGCAACAGCGAAACGCCCGTAACCACGCTTTCCGCAAGGTTATACAGCACCGTGGAAAGTCTGTCCTTTTTATTTTCGTCTTTTGCGAGAATCCAGGGGCAGGTTTCGTCTATATACTTGTTCGCACGGCGGAATATCGCGAAAATCTCCGCGAGCGCGTCCGCAATTCTGTATTCGTCCATTTTAGCGGCGACTTTGCCGTACGCGGAAGTTACCGTCTTTTTAAGGTCGTCGTCCACCGCTTCCGTTACGCCCTTATCCGTAACCGTGCCGCCGAAATACTTATTTATCATAGCGACGGTGCGACTTACCAAATTGCCGAACACGTTGGCAAGGTCGGAATTAACCGCGTCGATAACCGATTGCCAGGAAATAAGCCCGTCGTTATCCTGCGGCATTGCCGTGAGAACGTAATACCGTACCGCGTCTCTACCGAAAACGGAAACGAGATCGTCGGCGTAAATGACGTTGCCTTTGGACTTGCTCATTTTGCCGCCTTCCTGCAGAAGCCAGCCGTGTCCGTAAACTTTTTTCGGGAGCGGCAGTCCCAGCGCCATAAGAAAAATAGGCCAGTAAATGACGTGGAATCTTATTATATCTTTGCCGATGATATGCACGTCCGCAGGCCACAGTTTATTAAACCGTTCGGAACTCTCGCCGTCCGCGTTGTAACCTATTCCCGTAATATAGTTTGTAAGAGCGTCAATCCAGACGTACACGACGTGTTTATCGTCGAATTCCACGGGTATTCCCCATTTGAAAGAACTTCTCGAAACGCACAAATCCTGAAGCCCGGGCTTTAAAAAGTTATTCACCATTTCGTTTTTGCGCGAAAGGGGCAGAATAAAATCGGGATTATCGTCGTAATATTTCATAAGCCTGTCGGCGTATTTGCTCATTCTGAAAAAATACGCTTCTTCTTTGGCTTTTTTTACGGGTCTGCCGCAGTCGGGACATTTGCCGTCTTTAAGTTGGCTTTCAGTCCAGAAACTTTCGCACGGCGTACAATACCAGCCTTCGTAAGAACTCTTATAAATATCGCCCTGTTCGTAGAGTTTTTTAAAGATTTTCTGAACCTGTTTTTCGTGATCTGTATCCGTCGTTCTTATAAACTTATCGTAAGAAACGCCCACCAGATCCCAAAGCCGTTTTATCTCGGCGGTTACTTCGTCAACGTATTCTTTGGGCGATTTGCCCGCGGCTTTCGCCTTTTCTTCTATCTTCTGACCGTGTTCGTCCGTACCCGTCTGCAAAAACACCTCGTAACCCTGACCGCGCCTGAAACGCGCGACGCAATCCGCCAGAATCGCTTCGTAAGTGTTGCCTATGTGCGGCTTTCCCGACGCGTACGCGATAGCGGTGGTCATATAAAACTTCTCTTTCACTTTAACGCCTCTGTATATCGTTTTGTTCTATTTTACCACATTTTTCTTTCATATTCAAGAAATATCGCTCATAATTTGTATTATGAACGTTATTTTCGGAGCGGTACTTTGCGTATCCACCGCGCTACTTATCATAAACGACCCCGAAAAAGTGCTTGCAGCCTTTTTGTCGGGCGGAGAAAAGGCTCTTTCGCTTACCGCTAAAATGCTCGTCATCTACGCGGTATGGCTGGGCGTATTTAAAATAATGGAAAGTACGGGGCTGTCCCGAAAACTCGCGCGCGCGCTTAAACCCGCAAACAGGCTTTTGTTCGGCGCGCTGCCCGAAGACGCGAACGAGTATATGTCGCTGAATATCTCCGCCAATATTTTAGGTATGAGCGGCGCGACCACGCCTATGGGCATTAAAGCCGTCAAGGCTTTGGACAAATACCCCGATACCGATTACGCCGTTACTATGTTTTTTGTAATCAACGCAACGAGCGTGCAACTGATACCTTCGTCAGTGCTTGCTCTACGGGCGCAGTCGGGTTCGGCGTCGCCGTCGGATATAATTTTGCCGACCGTTCTCGCAACGCTTCTTTCGAGCGTTATCGGCATACTGCTCGTAAAAGTTTTCGCAAAGAAAGGGCGCTGAAATGTCGAAATATTTTATTCCCGTTATTTTTCTGTTCGTTTTCGTTTACGGCGCGATAAAAAAGGTCAAGCCGTACGACGCTTTCACCGAAGGCGCGAAATCCGCGTTGCCGCTTGCCGCTTCGGTTTTTCCCTTTCTCGTGAGCGTATTCGTTCTGACCGAACTGTTTGAAATAAGCGGACTTTCGGCAATTTTAACGCGCGTTCTGTCGCCCGTGTTCGGATTTTTCGGAATCCCCGAAGAACTCACTCCGCTCGTACTGATAAAGCCGTTTTCGGGCAGCGGCGCGCTCGCTATGCTGTCGGATATTTTCGCCGAATACGGTGCGGACAGTTATCTCGCCCGCGCGGCGTGCGTCATTTACGGCTCGTCGGAAACGGTGTTCTATATCGCGGCGGTGTACTTTGCGGGCGCAAAAAAGAGAAACCTTTTAACCCCCGTTTTAATCTCGCTCTTTGCGTCATTTGCGTCCTGCGCGTTTGCGTGCTTTATCTGCCGCGTTATGTAAAAATAACGCCCTATACGCGATACCGCAATACTAAACGTAAAAAAAACTAACGCCGCGGCGCATTTTCGCGCCGCGGCGTGATTAATAGTGTTCAGTACGCGGTAGTTTACATGTCGTCCTGCATCATTTTCTCAGGTCAATCTGTGTGGTGCTGTCGCAAGTCATCGCCCCGAGATACTGAGTCTTGAAGAAATCGGAAACTTCTTTGGAAAGAAGCGCGTCCGCAAGAACGTCGATTTTCGCTTTGTATTCGGCGTCGTTTTCATAGTCGCTCTTTCTCGCTGCGAGAATGTTTGCCTTGCCTTCTACCTGTTCTTTGTCGTCTTCTACCGCGGCGCGGTCATCGGACGTAACGTTACCGGTATAAGCGGTGTTGCAGGGCAGGCACGCGAAGTCGTAGTCTTTCTTGGAAGCGACGAGCAGATTTTCCGCAACGAGTGTTACGGTTACGCCCGTAGTGCTCGTCCAGGTTTTCTGGGTGTCGCCGAGATTGAGAGAACCGTCTTCTTTAACGGGATAATTGCCGCCTTCCGCCGCTTTGGTGAATACGCCTTTCGCTTCTAAAAGTTGGAACGCTCTCACCGCGTTGGATTCGTCGTCGCAGATGATGAAAGATTTGCCATCGGTAACGGCAGTACCTTTAGCGGCTTTGCCGTAGTAAATTCCGAGCGGTTCGTAGTGAACTTTGCATACCGCGAAAAGTTCGGGCGTGCCGGTGTAAGTTTCGAGATAAGGAACGTGCTGAAAGTAGTTGGCGTCGTAATCGCCTTTGGAAACGGAGTCGTTCTGAACCGTCCAGTCGATTACGGTAACTTTAAGGGTGTAACCTTTCTCTTTCAGAATATCTTTGACCACGCCGTTGAGAACTTCCGCGTGGGGAACTTCCGAAGCGCAGACCTTGATGGTTTTAGAATCTCCGCAAGCCGCGAGCGAACCGACAGAAAACGCCGTTACGAAGCACAATGCGAGAGCAGTGATGATTTTGGTGAATTTTTTCATTTTAATAATCTCCTTTTGTCTAATTTTTTTGCTATTCTTAGTCCCGCTTCCTGAACAAGTTGAACTATTAAGACCACTATTATTATGAGTACCCAGAAAAACCACGACGACATATAATCGCCCGTATTTCTGGTATAGAAAGTGTAAATACCCGATATAAGTCCGCCCGCGCCTATGTTATAGGCAAAAGACGTATATCCTAAAATGCTTACCGCTACGACCGCTACGCCCGTTACGAGCGACACGCGCGCTTCGGGGAGAAGAACCTTGGTAATCAGTTGAAAATCCGTCGCGCCGAGAGATCTGACCGCTTCTATCTCGCCCGCGGGGACTTCCGCCAGAGACTGTTCCACCATTCTCGCAACGAATCCGAACGCGCACACCGTCATCGGAATAAGTATCGTGTACCACTCGCCCACGCCCGCTCCGAACCAGGCTCTCGACCAAGGGATACATACCACTATAATTATCAGGCAGGGCACGGAACGGAGTATGTTTACTATCAGCCCGACGGTGAAGTTAATCCATTTACACGGTTTAAGTCCGTTTTTCGACGTAACGTTAAGGAGTATTCCGCAAGGAAGTCCCAAAAGATACGCGAACAGCGTGGACAGGAAAGTCATAAGGAGCGTTTCGCCCGTCATCTGCGCTACGTCAGTAAAGTTCATCGCTATCCACCTCCTCGTGCGCGATACCTTCTTTATCGAGATACGCGTTCAGTTTTTTCACGTCTTCTTCGTAATACGGAAGTCTGAAAATAATCTGTCCGTAAGTTTTGTCGTTTATCACTTTCGTTTCGGCGTAATACACCGAAAGCAGTATATCGCATTGCTGAATTATGTTTGTAATAACGGGCTGTTCTATTTCGCCGTCAAACATAAGTTTCACGAACTTTTCGCCCTTTATGCCCGTATGTACCCTGCCCGAATAAATAAGCCGTTTCGCTACGGGCGCCTGCGGCGACAGGAACACGTCCTGCAAATCGCCGTCGGCAACTATTTCGGAATTATCTATGATGGCGACCTTGTTGCACACCGCTTCTATAACCGACATCTGGTGCGAGATGATTATTATCGTAAGTCCCAACTTTTTGTTGAGTTCTTTAAGCAGTTCGAGAATAGAACGCGTTGTTTCGGGGTCTAACGCGGAAGTCGCTTCGTCGCACAAAAGCACTTTGGGGTCTGTCATAAGCGCGCGCGCTATCGCCACTCTCTGTTGCTGTCCG